>CAZSON010000392.1:0-2809 GCA_964608375.1 uncultured Desulfobacter sp.
GAGGACGCATTTGAAACCGCAAGAGACCTGGCGAAAAAAGAAGGGATTCTCTGCGGCATATCATCCGGAGCAGCAGTATCGGCAGCGCTAGAGGTCGCAAAACGTAAGGAATCTGCCGGGAAATCCATCGTTATAATCCTCCCCAGCACCGGGGAGAGATATATGAGCACAGACCTCTTTATAAAAGATGCGAATTAAAACCCTGATATGAGCATAAAAAATTGGGGGAGCTGATCTGGCATCACACATAGATCGAGCAATTGTTCACCGTCTTAGCCGCTTCCTGTAAAGCTTCGGCAAAGGTCGGATGACCATGAACCGTTCGCGCAATATCTTCCGAACTTGCACCGAACTCAATGGCCAAGACAGATTCAGCGATCATGTCCGCTGCACGGGAGCCGATGATATGGACGCCCAAGATGCGGTCGGTTTTGGCGTGGGCGATCAACTTGACAAAACCCTCTGTTTCCCCCATGCATCTGGCCCTTCCTGCGCCGGCAAAGGGGTAACTGCCGATGCAATAGGGAATCGCCCGCTCTTTAACTTCTTCTTCGGTCATTCCGACACTGGCGACCTCCGGCCAAGTATAGACCACCGAAGGGATAGCGTCATAATTGACCTCACCCGGAAGGCCGGCGATGCACTCTGCAGCCGCGGCCCCCTCAGCTGAAGCCTTATGTGCCAACATCGGTCCTGCAATAAGATCTCCGATGGCGTAAATGCTCCTGATATTGGTTTGATACGATTCATCCACCCGCACATGGCCGGTATGGGGATCCGTTTGCACACCGACCGCTTCAAGGTCCAGCCCATCGGTCAAGGGTCTGCGGCCGACAGCTACCAGAACGCGATCGCAATTGAGGTTTTCCTCCTTGCCATCTGACGAAAGAAGAACGCGCACTCCCCTTGCAGAGGTTCGAATCGCGGAAACTTTAGTTTTCAAACGAATTTCCATCCCCTGCTTTCTGAGCAGACGCTCCAACGCACGGGACACCTGACCATCTAGAGCTGTGGCAATCTTCGGCAGCATTTCGAGCACGGTCACTTTCGATCCCAGCCGCAACCAAACAGAACCCAGCTCCAGACCGATGTAGCCACCGCCCACAATCACCAGATGTCGAGGTACACTTTGAAAGCTGAGCGCTTCCGTTGAACTGACGACATGCTTTCCATCAAAGCCAAAACCCGGTAAAGAGATGGGTGAACTTCCGGTAGCCAGTAAAATAGACTTTCCCTCCAGCATTTGATGTTTAGTTTTACCGGAGCCGGAATTTTTGATAACCGCAACGCGGCCCTCTCCTTTTAAGCGGGCAATCCCGTGGATAACCTTAACTTTGTTTCCTTCCAGCAGATTAACTACATTTCCGGTCAGTTCCTTAACGACCTTTTCTTTTCTGGCCATCAGGACAGAAAGATCCATAGTCAAACGGCCGGCCTTTATGCCATGAGTTGCAAAATGCTCTTTAGCCAAAAGAAAATATTCGCTCGAGTCAAGAAGGGTCTTGCTCGGGATGCAACCGATATTCAGGCAAACGCCCCCAACACGCGATTCTTTCTCAATACAGACCACTTTCAAGCCGAGCTGGGCTGCACGAACAGCTGCAACATATCCTCCAGGCCCGGAACCGACAACAATAAGGTCGAAACTCTCTTTTTTTGCCATCATGAAATCTCCGCTGAAGTCCACTCCGGATTTTCAATCCATTCTTTTATGCTCCCAAGAAAAGTTACCGCTTCCCGTCCATCAACGATTCGATGATCATAGCTGAGTGCAACGTACATCATCGGTTTGACAATCACCTTTTTGTCGGTTGCCATCGGGCGGTTTTCTATTTTGTGCAAGCCGAGGATCCCGCTCTGGGGCATATTCAATATGGGGGTGCTCAGAAGCGAACCATAGATGCCACCATTGCTGATGGTAAAAGTGCCTCCTTCCAGATCGGCTATGGCCAACTGATTTTCTTTGATTTTGTTCACAAAATCAACGATGGACTGTTCGAGTTTTGCATAGCTGAGTTGATCTGCGTGACGAATGACCGGCACCACCAGTCCCCGTTCCGAGCCGATCGCCACCCCGATATGACAGTAATTGTGGTAAATAATATCGCTATCCTCAATAAAAGCATTGATCGCCGGAAATTTTTTAAGCCCATTGACGCTCGCTTTAATAAAAAAGGACATGATCCCTAGGGAGACGCCGTATTTCTTTTTGAAATCTGCCTTATACCGGGCCCTTATCTCCTGGACCCGGGTCATGTCAATTTCGTTGAAGGTGGTGAGCATGGCCGTATTCTGCCGGGCATCCAAAAGGTGAGCGGCGATCCGTTGCCTGATCGGGCTCATCGGTTTTCGGACGATCCCTTCTTTTTCGTGTGAAACGGCAGCCAAAGGCATTGCGGCGATCGGCGGCTTTCGATCGAATCGGGTTGTAGGACGTCGATCTAAAACGTCGGATCCCAGCTTTTCCAGGTGAAGAAGAACATCGCCCTTGGTAATTCTTGACCCGGGCCCGGTGGGGGTAATCTTTGCCACATCGAGGTTCTGTTCTGCAATCAGCCGTCGTACGGAAGGGGGTAAGATTCTTTCTGGCCCGGGGGGGCTCGATGGAGCCGGGGCTGGTTCTACTGCCTTTTTATCAACACTTTTTTTGATCTTATCTGAAACCGTCATGCTATCGATCGTCCCGACCACCGCACCGATAGCCACCGTCTCTCCCTCGAAAACAGTGATCTCCAAAAACCCTTCTACTTCAGCCGACACCTCCAGGGTTATCTTGTCGGTTTCAATGACAAAAAGGGGTTCATCCTTG
>CAZSON010000393.1:0-2797 GCA_964608375.1 uncultured Desulfobacter sp.
CATGTATTGAAGTGATGGTTTGTTTTGAAATGGAGCCCTGATGGTCAAATGAGAAAACGCCCTTTTATCTATTACGGATGGATTATAGTCGCTGCCGGTATTGTATCATATGCGCTTGGTTACGGATCCCGATATTCCTTTTCTGTTATTTTCCCTTCCCTCCTTAAAGAGTTTCAGTGGCCCAGAGATCTGACCGCTGGAATACTTTCCATCCATTTTTTGACATATGGTCTGGCAGCCCCTATTGTCGGTGGACTGGTTGATCGGATAGGTCCGCGTAAAACCATGGCCTTTGGAATAATTCTGCTAGGCCTGGGGTTGGCCTTATCGGGATTGGGAAATGAGCCTTGGCATTTTTATTTGAGTTTTGGCGTCACAACGGGAGTAGGGCTTTCCCTGACAGGTGCGGTTTCATTTACCGTCGTTTTGCGAAATTGGTTTGAGAGAAGGCGGGGGCTGGCTTTTTCGCTCCTGTTTTTTGGCGTTGGCGGGTCTTTTGTCTTCTATCCGGGAATCGCATTTCTGATTGATAATTTCGATTGGCGAAATACGTTTATGATTGAGGCAGCTATAGTGATTGGGTGTATGTTACCTCTGATAATCTTTATCGTACGGTACCACCCCAGGGATAAGGGTCTTTTTGTAGATGGCACGTCAGGGGATAACAGCTCTTACCGGGACAAAGAGGAGGAGGTGCCGTTGATCAGGGACCAACTTTGGGTAACTATCGACTGGACGCTGTCAAAGGCGGTTAAGACACGGCCCTTTTGGATGTTGTCTCTTTCAACGTTCTGTCTGTGGGGTATAACACAGCATATTGTGGTGGCTCATCATATCGCTTTTGCCATGGATATGGGCTATTCAAGAATATATGCTTCTTCGGTTTTATCTCTTTTTGGGGTCTTTTTTTCTTTGGGGTGTCTGATTTCCTTTATCTCTGATCAAATCGGACGCGAGTCCACTCTGACCATTGGCGGAATCTTTATTGTTTCTGGAATATTGATTTTAATGTTTATAAAAGACAATACACAGCCGTGGATGTTATATTATTATGCCGCAGCGGTTGGCTTCGGCATTGGAATGACCACTCCACCCATAGCAGCAGCAACCACTGACATTTTTCAGGGGCCAAGGGCGGGGGCTATCATAGGTTTTGTGTGGTTCAGCTTTGCTGTCGGAGGATCAATAGGTCCTTGGCTGGGCGGCTGGGTTTTTGAACTTACCAGGAGTTACAAAAGTGCGTTTATACTGGCAATTTTCATTTGCGCACTTGGATGTGGCGGCATGTGGTGGGCGGCGCCACGGAAGATTCGGCAAGTACCGGGTCGGGTTATGCTTGGAAAAAACGGGACAATAAAAGAGGAAAGATAAAGAAGTCTTTTTACCCTTTGCCTGATGCGGTTTTCCTTAAAATATCAGGTGCGAAACTTGAGTAGTAATAAGATACAAGCTTTCCTATTGGATTCCTGATGAACGTTATAACCATTATTGTCGTGGCAACCATCGGCATAGATCTTTTGTTAAATGCCTGGGCAGATTATGTGAACATTAAAATTCTGAGCCCCGAGCTGCCGCGGCAATTTAAAGCGGTTTATGATCCGGAGCGGTATCGTAAATCGCAGGAATACCTTAAGATCAATACCCGTTTTGGATGGATCACCCGTATTGTTGACATTGCTCTGCTGCTCATATTTTGGTTTGCAAAGGGATTTTTTTTCCTGGATCAGTCGGTTCGTTCGTGGGATCTGAACCCTATCCTGAGTGGGCTGTTGTATATCGGTATTTTAGCGCTGATAAAGGCTGTTTTAACCATCCCTTTCAGCATTTACGGTACTTTTGTGATAGAAGAGAGATTCGGTTTCAATAAAACCACTTGGCCGACGTTTGGCCTTGATTTACTGAAAGGTTTTTTGCTTGCATTGGCGCTGGGAACGCCGCTTCTGGCAGGGCTGTTGGCTTTTTTTGAGTATGCGGGCACCAATGCCTGGTTGTATTGTTGGGTCGGCATCACGTTGTATATGCTGGCTGTTCAGTTTATCGCCCCCACCTGGATTATGCCGCTGTTCAATAAATTCAAACCACTGGAAAAGGGTGCTCTCAAAACAGCTATTCTGTCATATGCCGATTCCATCAAATTTCCCTTAGAAAATGTGTTCGTCATGGACGGTTCCCGACGGTCGCGAAAATCCAATGCGTTTTTTACCGGCTTCGGCAAACATAAACGAATCGCGTTATTCGATACACTTCTTCAGCAACAAAACCCCAAAGGGCTGGTAGCGATATTAGCCCATGAAATGGGGCATTATAAAAAGAAACATATCCTGTTCGGCATGGTTCTCAGCATTCTTCAAACCGGATTGATGCTCTATCTTTTATCTTTCTTCATCTCATATCCAGCTCTTTTCGATGTCTTTTATATGAAACAGACATCGGTGTACGGCGGGTTGATATTTTTTGCGATACTTTATTCGCCTCTGGATCTGTTGATCGGAATACTTTTGCAGATGGTTTCACGTCGAAATGAAAGAGAAGCGGATCGATTTGCTGCTGAAACCACCGGTGATCCCCTTGCCATGACCGATGCTCTGAAAAAGCTTTCAGCTGATAACCTGACCAATCTGACGCCCCATCCCTTTTATGTTTTTTTAAACTATTCCCATCCACCGATCCTGCAGCGCATAAAGGCCATTGCAAAGTACCGTTTGCCGCCAGCGCTCTCCATTTAAAGGATAAGTCATTGACGACCGACATTACAAAGATCATCGAAAATTTGCGTCAGAATGAAGAGATTTCCCAA
>CAZSON010000394.1:0-2792 GCA_964608375.1 uncultured Desulfobacter sp.
TCAGAAAGGCACTTAACATGGAATCGCTCCGGCAAACCGAAGGCGATATCAATATTTCGCCCAAAAGAACAAAGTGGCAAGAAAAAAATATCGATGACGAAAGCCGGCTTCTCCTAGAAGAAGATGCCCGATATTTTCTGAAACAATCACTCTCAACGCCGTGTCTCAACGCCCTCCGCGGTTGTGAGGGAATATACATTGAAGATTTGCAGGGCCAGCGGTTTATGGATTTTCATGGCAACAATGTTCATCAGGTCGGTTTTGCAAATCCGGGCGTTATTTCGGCCATCAAAAAACAACTCGATGAACTCTCTTTTTGCACCCGGCGATACACCAATCGGGTGGCTGTCGACCTGGCAAAGAAACTGGCTCAACTCGCGCCCGGAGATCTGAACAAAATTCTTTTTTGTCCTGGAGGAACCGGTGCCATCGGGATTGCCATGAAGTTGGCAAGACTCGCCACCGGGCGTCACAAAACAATTTCCATGTGGGATTCTTTTCACGGCGCGTCTTTGGATGCGGTTTCCATAGGAGGGGAGGCTGTTTTCCGTCAGAATATCGGCCCGTTGCTGCCAGGCACCGAACATGCCCCGCCACCAGATGAGTACCGGTGCATTTTTGGTTGTAGCAAAAGAGGCGGCTGTGATCTGTCCTGTGCAAAATATGTGGAATATATTTTGGACAAGGAAGGGGATATTGCGGCGGTTATTTCCGAACCGATCCGCAGCACCCCCTATATTCCCAAGCCGGAGTACTGGCAGACAATCCGCCGAGCCTGTGACCGTCATGGTGCGCTGCTCATTTTTGATGAAATTCCCCATGCCCTGGGCCGGACAGGAAAAATGTTTACCTTCGAAAATTTTAAAGTGCTGCCGGATATCGTGGTCATCGGCAAAGGGTTGGGTGGTGGTATTTTACCCCTTGCGGCAATTATTGCCCGCGAAGATTTGGATATTGCGGGTCGTCAGGCTCTGGGGCACTACACCCACGAAAAGAATCCGGTGGCGTGTGCTGCAGCGCTGGCGGCAATCGAGTATATAGAGGAACATAACCTGGTTGATCATGCACGAAAATTGGGGGAATATACGCTGAAACGTCTAGTGGATTTAAAAAATAGACACCCAATGATCGGGGATGTGCGCGGGATCGGTCTTTTGTTAGGGATTGAATTGGTCAAAGACCGGATAGGTTGTAAGCGCGCCTGCGATGAAGCTGAGTCGGTGATGTACGCCGCCCTTTCAAAGGGCCTGAGCTTTAAGTTGACCATGGGAAATATCCTCACCCTGACACCGGCCCTGACCATTACAAAGGAAGAGATGGATGAGGCGCTTTGCATCATTGATGCATCTATCACTGAAGTGGAACAAAACAGATAATGAATCTTAATCAGTTAAAAATCTTTTATCTTTCCTCAAAGCTGGGAAGCCTTAGCGCCGCAGCTAGGGAACTAAACATAACCCAGCCGGCGGTAACTAAGGGAATTCAAAGACTCCAGGATTATTATGAGATAAAGCTGGTCAACCGGTTTGGCAAAAAAATGGTGCTGACCGATGCAGGAGAGGCCCTCTACGGCATTGCAGAAAAAATATTCGAGATGGAAAAACAGGCTGAAGAGAGTATCTGTGATTTTCAAAGACAAAAAAGAGGATATATTCAAATCCACGCAAGTGAAAGTTTCGGTGCCTATTATCTTCCGAATATAATCAACCCTTTTATCAAGATGAATCCCGGTATTCACGTCCTGGCAACTATTTTGCCGACCGAACAGGTAGTAAGCAATACCGCCAATTTGGAAAATGACATCGGATTTATTTCCTATCCGCTGGAAAATAAAAAGCTGCTGATTCGGGAGGTTATCGAAGACCGCCTTGAAATCATCACTCCTCCCGGCCATCCGCTCGCACGAAATGGCAGTATTGAACCTTCTGACCTGGAGGGCCGGTCGATCATTATGCATGAAAAGGGGTCAGCTACCGCAATGATGTTTGAAAAGTATCTGAAAAAAAACGATCTGTCGATCCATATTCCCCTGGAGCTTTCCAGCAATCGAGCGGTGAAACTGGCTGTCGAGGATGGGATCGGTATCGGGATCACATCCCATAGAATTTCAAAGGGTGAAATTGAGGCGGGGAAATTAAGCGCTATTCCTTTCTCAGATCGCTCTATGAAACATAAATATTATATCGTTCATCACAAGGACAAATACCTCTCAGAGGCGCTCCTGCGACTGATACAGATCGCCGATGAATGGTCAGCCGAATATACCGAAAGCCTTTCCGGTCATTAAGCCTCATTTTTTTGAAGATAGATCCACGCCATCTGAATTGACAGAATCGTAAGGGCATCGGTTGCCACGCCATCGTTGATCATATCGAGAACCTCTCCAATAGGATACTCAACAACCTCCAGAATTTCATCCTGATCGAGACGCTGTTTCGCAGAGGTGAATTTTCTGGCAAGATAGACATGGATTCTTTCATCTGAGTAGGCCGGGATTATATGAACATCCGTAAGTTTGATAAACTCTTTTGCTTTCAGCCCGGTTTCTTCTGTTAATTCCCTTCGAGCACAATCGAGGGGAGATTCTCCGGGTTCAATGGTGCCTGCAGGGATTTCAAGCAGAAAATCCCGCACCGGATGCCGGTACTGATGGATCATGACGACCTTTCCGTCTTCTTTCAAGGGGACAATAGCTGTAGAACCCGGATGCCGGACCATGGCCATCTTTGTTTGGATATCGTTGGGAAGCGTAATATCTTCAACCACAAAAGAGAAAAGCCTTCCCTGGTAAA
>CAZSON010000395.1:0-2789 GCA_964608375.1 uncultured Desulfobacter sp.
TTAACAGTTGAAGCTTACCGCATACCGCGCGACACGCTCCTCTTTTCGCCTTCCGTGCATGTTGGTCACTTTCATAATCAATTCTTATGCTCTTTACCCATCTTAGCTTGCTATTACGTTTAAAGATGCTTAATATGTGCCATCAATCAAGTCCCGCCGTAAATTGGCGGGAGGGTTTCTTTCTGTGGGATTGTCCGGTTGTTAAAAGCTATCATCCTTCAGTTTGTGACGTTGAAATTTTTCGAAAGGAGGATGATATTATGACAAATGGAACTGTTAAGTGGTTTAATGACCACAAAGGTTTTGGATTCATCGAGCAGGAAAACGGACCGGATGTGTTTGTGCATCATAGCGCAATCAATGCAACCGGTTTTAAATCCCTCAATGAAGGTGCGCGCGTAACCTTTGACATCGAGCAAGGACCAAAAGGCCCGGCTGCTGCCAATGTGACCGTTGTCTAACCTGGTTTTAAGACAATTAAAGGCATCTCCTGTGAAACGGGGGATGCCCTTTTTAATGACCGCTTGTATCAAACCGCAATTATGCCGGCTGAGATTCTTATCCCTGTTATCTGTGATTTTATCGATCCGGCAACCAACCAGAAAGGAAACGCCATGGCAAAATCTCATTATCAGTTCAAAAAACGTCAAAAAGAACTAGCCAAGAAAAAAAAGCAAGATGAAAAGAGACAGCGCAAGCTGGAAAACAAGACGGTTGCAACCGATGAACCTGAAAAAGAGTCGACCCCTTCAACAGAGGACGAGTAATCATAGGAACCGACCAGCAGCGATAGACGGAACTATTAAATGGTAACAAATGACGACAAACGTGGAACATAATAAATATATTCGCAATATTGCAATTATCGCACATGTGGATCATGGCAAAACGACCCTGGTGGACGCCATGTTCCGTCAGAGCGGGCTGTTCCGCGACGGCCAGGAGGTTAGCGAACGTCTGATGGACAATCTGGACCTGGAGCGGGAACGGGGTATCACCATCGCAGCTAAGAATTGTTCGGTAAACTGGAACGGTGTAAGGATCAACATTATAGATACGCCGGGACATGCCGATTTCGGGGGCGAGGTTGAACGGGCGCTTTCCATGGTGGACGGAGCACTCCTTTTAGTGGATGCCTCGGAAGGGCCGTTACCCCAGACCCGTTTTGTGCTGGAGAAAACCCTGACTGCCGGCCTTAAAGTTATCGTGGTAATCAACAAGATCGACCGGTGGGATGCCCGGCCGGAGGAGGTTTTAGATCAGGTTTATGACCTGTTTATCGACCTGGGCGCCAGTGAGGGCCAGCTCGATTTTCCATACCTTTTTGCCGTGGGACGCAACGGGGTGGCGACAAGATCTGCGCACAAAGAGGGGATGAACCTCCACCTGCTTCTGGACATGATCCTGGATGAAATCCCTCCGCCAAGTTACGCTCCGGCGGCGCCATTTCAGATGCTGGTTTCGGATCTGGGTTATTCCGATTATCTGGGACGGCTGGCTGTGGGGAAGGTGGTCAATGGCCGGGCACAGCATAACGACCACCTGGTCTGTATCGGAGAACAGGGCGTTCAGCAGCCCCTTAAGGTATCGAAACTGAAGACTTATGATGGCCTGGCGCTAAAGGAAGTGGAAGCGGCTGGTCCGGGAAATATCATTGTTCTGTCGGGTATCGAAGACGTTCAGATCGGGGACACGATCTGTACACGTGAGGTTCCCTGCGCCCTGCCTCGTATTGCGGTGGACGAACCGACCGTGGCCATGCGTTTTACGATCAACACATCACCCTTTTCCGGCCGGGAAGGCCGCTTTGTTCAATCGAGCAAGATTCGGGAACGACTGCTTAAAGAGACTCTCAGCAATGTGGCGATTCAGGTGGAAGCATCCGAAAACAGGGAAGAGTTTCTGGTAAAAGGCCGGGGCGAATTTCAGATGGCCATACTGATCGAGACCATGCGGCGTGAGGGGTTTGAGCTAGCGGTGGGACGGCCCGAAGTCATCTTCAAATATCAGGACAGCCGGCAGCTGGAGCCTATGGAGCATCTCTTCATCGATTGCAGCGAAAGCTTGCTGGGTGTGGTCACCGAAAAGCTTGCCACCCGCAAAGGCCGGATGACCAACATGATCAACCACGGCAGCGGCCGGGTGCGGATAGAGTTCAGTATCCCTTCCCGGGGACTCATCGGCTATCGGGATGAATTCCTTACAGACAGCAAAGGCACCGGAATTATGAATTCTTATTTCGCGGGTTATGACACATATCGCGGCGAAATTCCCAGCCGTTTTACCGGGTCTATCGTATCGGATCGGCAGGGGACAGCCGTTGCTTACGCTCTGTTTAATCTTGAGCCGAGAGGCCGTCTGTTCATCAAACCCGGTGATCCGGCATACGAAGGTATGATCTTTGGGGAGCACAACAGGGCAACCGATATCAACGCCAATCCCTGCAAGGAAAAAAATCTGACCAACATGCGCGCATCTGGTCGAGATGAAAACGTCATTCTCTCGCCGGTGAAACCGATGACGCTGGAGCAGGCCATCCATTTTATTCGAGAAGATGAGCTGGTGGAAGTTACGCCGGCCTCCATCCGCCTCCGAAAGAAAGCACTGAGCGCCCAGCAGCGCCATCGGTTACGAAACGGCAAGTGAGAGAGAAGAGTCCTGAATCGCCGCCAATTTAAACTTGGAATAAATACCCGGGTTCAGAGAGCCCGGCACTGATTCCTCCCTGAAAGGGAGAGTATCGGTTCTGCAACAAAGGAGTGCCTAAAGTTAAGGAATTTCATCTTTTT
>CAZSON010000396.1:0-2784 GCA_964608375.1 uncultured Desulfobacter sp.
GTATTTTAAAAGGTGATGATGTCCTCTTCTGATCTTGCTTTTATTGTCAATCCGGCTGCAGGAAACGGTTCCACGGAATCGGTGTGGCCCGCCATCGAAGCGATCGCCCGGGATCGGCTAGGGCATTTTGAGACGTATATTACAACCGGCCCCGGGACCGCCGTTTCGTTAACCAAAAAAGCGGTTTCAAAGCGGGCAAGACGGCTGGTATGTGTCGGCGGAGACGGCACCTTGAACGAGGTGATCAATGGGGTCATGGAGATTGATGACAGCTTGAGGTCGGATTTGATCCTGGGTGTGGTTCCAAATGGAACCGGATGTGATCTTATCAAAACGGTTCCGATACCTACCGATATCAACGAGGCAATCGATTTGATTGCCACGGCCCGATATAAAACCATCGATCTGGGCAGGCTTTTTTATCTGGACCATAATGGATCTGAAAATTGCCGCTATTTTCACAATATTACAAGCTTCGGTCTGGGGGGTGAGGTGGTCGAACGTGTCAACAGGACTACAAAGATGTTCGGTCCCTTTTTTTCTTTTCTGTGGTCGACGCTTGTTTCCATATTTTTATACGGGAAAAAAAAGATACTCCTTAGGGTAGGAGATGGTTTTGTGAGCGAATGTATTATTTGGAACGTTGCAGTTGCAAACGGCCAGTATCATGGAGGGGGAATGTGGATTGCGCCGGATGCAGTTGTCGATGATGGTCTCTTTGATGTTACTGTAATCGGAGATTTGAGGCTTTTCGAGGTTTTTTTAAATCTTCCGAAGCTTTACAACGGTAAGATAAAGGAGGTCGAAAAGGTGATAACCCTATCGGGAAAAAAAGTTGAGGCATCGTCGGATCAGAAGGTGCTTCTGGATGTCGATGGTGAACAGCTCGGGACACTTCCTGTGACCCTCGATATTCAACCGGGTGCGTTAAACATTATTACAGAATAGGTGAACATATGAAAACCATTTTGGTGACAGGTGGTTTCGGATTTATCGGAGCAAATTTCATTCATTATATCCTTAAAGAAACTGATTTTCCGGGGCGTATCGTCAATGTAGACAAACTGACCTATGCAGGCAATCCTGAAAACCTGGAAAATGTAGAAGAACAGTTTCCGGGTCGCTATCATTTTATAAAGTCCGATATTTGCGACAGAGCATCCATGGCAAATATATTTGAAAAATTTGAAATCGATACCGTATGTCACTTTGCGGCGGAATCCCACGTGGACCGGTCGATTGTCCGACCCGACGCATTTATCAGGACCAATATCGACGGTACGTTTAATCTGCTGGAGCTTGCAAAAATGAGAAAAGACCGGATGGTCCTGTTTCATCATGTGAGCACCGATGAGGTATACGGCACCCTGGGTGATTCCGGTTTTTTTAAAGAGGATACACCTTACAGACCCAATAGCCCTTACGCAGCTTCCAAGGCGGCTTCCGATCACCTGGTGAGGGCATATAGCAAAACATATGCGCTGCCGGTGACCATTTCTAACTGTTCCAATAATTATGGGCCGTTCCAGTTTCCGGAAAAGCTGATGCCGCTGATGATTCTCAACGCCCTCGAAGGAAAACCGCTTCCGGTCTATGGAGACGGACGTCATATCAGGGATTGGTTATATGTGAGGGATCACTGCAGGGCGGTTTGGATGATCATGAAATATGGGAAACGTGGCAGAACATACAACATCGGCGGCCGGTGTGAAATGCACAATATTGATGTGGTCAATTCGGTTTGCGATCTCCTCGACGAAATTCTCCCGCTACCAGATGGCCGGCCGCGCAGGAATCTGATTCGTTTTATAAAGGATCGGCCGGGACATGATCGAAGGTACGCCATTGATTGCTCAAAACTGGAAACGGAATTGCAGTGGACGTCTGAAGAATCGTTTGAGACCGGGCTTAAAAAAACAATCAGATGGTATATTGAAAACAAGGGATGGATCGAAAGGGTTAAAAGCGGCGCATACACAGAATGGATCAAAACGCATTATGAAGGCATCTGAACGATTTAACGGAATCGGAGCGCAAGATTATAGATGAAATCTGCAAAGGATTATATTGTTTTTCCACTTGATGTTCCGTCACTGACGGCTGCCAGGGAGTATGTTGCGCTTCTTTCCGATGTTGTGGGCATGTTCAAAGTCGGTTTGGAGCTTTTTCTCCGGTCAGGTCCTCAGATTATCGATTGGATCAAATCTTCGGGAGATGCGCAGGTTTTTTTAGACCTCAAACTTTATGACATTCCTGAAACGGTAAAGCGGGCAATGAGAAGCATCGCCGATTTGGACGTCACATTTGCAACTGTTCACTGCGGTGAGACGAAACAGATGCTGAAAGCCGCGGTGGCAGGGAGTGGGGGAGACGTCGGGGTTCTTGGGGTTACGCTGTTAACCAGTGTTTCAGGTGCTGATCTTTTTGCGGCGGGGTTCAGGGAGGAGTTTCATTCTGATGCGTCGAAGCTCGTCATGAAAAGGGCGGCCATGGCCAAAGGGTCAGGGTGCATCGGTGTGGTATGTTCAGGACTTGACGTGCGAATGATAAAAGATGCGTTCGGCAAAGATTTTATCGGGGTTACTCCGGGAATACGCCCGGTTCCAGATCGCGCGCCCGATGATCAACAACGGGTTACCACGCCGGCACAGGCCATTTTAAACGGTGCAGACTACCTCGTGATCGGAAGACCGATAAGGGAGGCAAAAGACCCAAAGAGCGCTGCAATACAGATTGCTGCTGAAATCAAACAGGCGCTCAAGCGGATATGAACAGAATTCGGGG
>CAZSON010000397.1:0-2779 GCA_964608375.1 uncultured Desulfobacter sp.
ACGTGCGTTGTTCGCGGTACGGTGATTTTTACCTTATCACCACGTTTGAATTTGACGGTGTCTTTTGGATTGTACCTATCCACAATCATCTCTTTGTCTTCGATTTTCACCGTATATTTTACGAGATTGCCGGCGTACATGAAACTTTCGATAATGCCGTTAAATGTGTTTTGCTGCGTTGGGCTGTCCGATCCGAAAAGTGGTATGGTTTCCGGTCTTATCACCAGCAGAACCTCATCTCCTTTCTCGGATTTGTCGAACTGACTGTGGTTGAGTAGCAAATTTCCGTATGCTGTAGAAACCGTTGCCGTATGTGTTTCATCGGCGATGGCAGTGATTTTTCCCTCCAAAAAGTTCACATAACCGACAAACCCGGCAATAAACTCATTGGCGGGCTGTTCGTAAATATCAACCGGTGTTCCGATCTGTTGAATAATGCCGCTGTGAAGAACCAGAAGTCGGTCTGAGATACTCATGGCTTCATACTGATCGTGGGTAACAAAAATGGTCGTAACCCCTATGCGCTCCTGAATATTTCTGATCTCCTCCCGCATAACCACCCGAAGGTTAGCATCCAGGTTTGATAACGGTTCGTCCAGGAGAAGCACTTTGGGCTCCAAAGCCAACGCCCGAGCCAAGGCAACACGCTGTTGCTGACCACCGCTGATGCGGTCGATGGTGCGATCCCCCAAGCCTTCCATATGGACCAGTGAAAGCAGCTCTTCGACCCGGACATCAATCTTTTTTCTGGACCATTTTTTCAACTTCAGCCCAAAGCCGATATTCTTGGCAACCGTCATGTGAGGAAAAAGGGCGTAGCTTTGAAAGACCATTTTGGTATCTCGCAAATTGGGCGGCAAATTGCCGATATCATAGCCATCGAGAATCACCTGGCCGGAGGTCGCCGACGTAAAGCCCCCTATAATTCTTAACAGGGTGGTTTTCCCGCAGCCGCTCGGGCCGACAAAGGTCAGCAGTTCACCCGGCTCTATTTTGGCGGAGATACCCTTCAAAACCTCTACATCCCCATAGTTTTTATAGATATTTTTTAATTCTACCATAGGAGTTGCAGTTGTTTCCATTCGGCTATACTCCTTGCTTTGTGCTGACAACTATGCCGGTTTTTTTTGCAATGACATTAAGGATTCCCAGAGAAATGACCACGATAGCTATCATTTTTATGGTGGTGGCCGATGCCAGACCCAATTCCCCGAGTTGAGCTGTCAGGTAAATATAGACAGATGCCAGGTCAAAGCCCGGGGTTACCAGAAAAATTACCGAACTCAAAGACATCATGGTGGTCATAAACGTGTAAACAAAACCGGCCACAAAGGCCGAAAACATGATCGGCAGAACCACCTTGAAAAATATCGTCAGGAAATCCGCGCCCAGATCGGCCGATGCTTCCTCTATATCGACACTGATCTGATGGAGTTTGCTGATGCCGGCTTCGACCCCGACCGCCAGAAATCGAAAGACACAGTTTAAAATAAGAATCCAGATGGTTCCGGTCAGCAGAAACGGAGGGCGGTTGAAAGCCATGATATACCCGACTCCTATAACCGTGCCGGGGAGTGCGAAGCCGGACAGGGCAACCATTTCCATGATATTTTTACCATGAAACTTGCCCCGCATAATTACGTATGCCAGCAAGGTTCCGACGATTGCTCCAAACACGCCCGCTGCCAGCGAGAGCTTGATGCTGTTCCAGATCGCAACATTCGACTGGTTATTCAGGACATGGTCGAGGACAAACGTGTTGTCCACACCGACAATTTTAACAAATGACCCCAGCAGAATCACCCCAAAACTGAGCAGCACCATCACGGCTATCGATAGGCTGATGACCATAAACGGTATTTTGATCGCCCGGGCCATCGGTTTGGGCTCGACAGCCATGCCCTTTCCGGTGATTGTGGTATATCCCTTTCCCCGCAGAACATAATTATGGAGAATAAATATCAGAATACAGGGTGTAATCAGCGCCACAGAAAGGACGCTGGCCATATTAAAGTCCCCTTCACCGGTGATGGCCAAATAGGTATCGACCGCCAGAAACGGTGTCCTTCCACCCAGGATGGCCGGATTCCCGAACTCGGCAATGGTCATCACGAAGACCAACAGGGCTGCTTTTAAAAGACCGGGCGCTACCAGAGGGATCGTAATGGAGCGGACAATCCGTACTTCCGAAGCTCCCATGTCGCTGGCCGTCTCTTCCAGACTCGGGTTCAGGGAGTTCAGAACATTTTCGATCATCATAAAGGATAGCGGCAGAAATGCCAGGCATTGCGCCGCTATGACGCCGCTCCAACTGTAAATATTGAACCCGAGGTTAAGCAGATTGTTAATGAGGCCGTTATGGCCAAAAAGGGTAATCAAAGAGATGGAAAAGATATAGGGCGGCGCCGCCAGAGGGAGCAAGGCACACACTTTCAAAGGTTTTCGCAGCCACAGAGGACCCCGTGTCGTCAAATAGGCAAAAGAGAAGCCGACGATCAGCAGGATGATCATCGTGGTAAAACCGAGAATCAGTGTATTAAAAAGTGACCAGTAGTAAAAGTTATAATTGAAAAATTCACGGTAAAAATCAAAAGTAAAGCCATCGTCACCCCAAAGGCTTTTAACCAGCACACTGGCAATCGGATAAAGAAGGAAGATGGCAAGAAGGGCAAAAAGCCCCCCGGCAAAAATATTCACAAGCTTGGCGTTGAAAAAGGAACGTACCCTGTACCAAACGCTTCTCCCGGGACGGCTGTCGATTACCGCTTCTGCCATCTTT
>CAZSON010000398.1:0-2768 GCA_964608375.1 uncultured Desulfobacter sp.
ATATATGAAAAGTCATCTATTCAGGCCGCTTTGGGTGGTAATCGCTGCAGTTATCCTGTTTCAGGGCGTCCGCATGCTTTTGGTTCCGGCCGATTTCGGCATTCACGGCAAAAGCTTTACCTATAACTTTTACCGGAAAAGCAATATCGATGACTGGAAGGCCTTTAAGGTCAAATACAGCGGTAAAACGTCCTGTGACGGCGACAAATGCCACGCGAAAAATGTGCAACAGAACCTCTCGGCCAACCATAAGGTCGTCGAATGTGAAAACTGCCATGGCCTAAACTCTGAGCATCTCAAGGATCCGAAAAATTTCAAGTATAAGATCGATCGGAGTCGATCCCTCTGCATCCGATGTCACGGGTTCCTGCCGTATCCCGGCAACTTTAAATCAAAAATAAGGGTGATCGATCTAAAAAAACAGTTCCACATCGATCGGGCCTATGCCGGCAGCTCACGGCCCAAAGCATCGGCGATCGATCCGAAAAAACATTACATCGATTATGAATGTGCAACGTGTCATAATCCGCACAAGGTCGATTTGTTCGCGGACAAATTTCGCATCCCGCACCAGCCCAAATTAAAGAAGGTAGAATGAGTAATTCAAGGAGACGCTTTTTAAAAACCGTCATCAAAGGAACCATCGCGGCCTCCGTGCCGCTGAGCGCGTTTAAGTTTATGACGCAAACCCAGGTTCGGGCGGCGGTAAACGATCCGGCGATCCGCTGGGCTTTTTTGGTCAATACCCAAAAGTGCGTCGGCTGCGGCTTTTGCGTTAAGGCCTGTAAAATAGAAAACGAAATCCCCTTTGATGCGCCGGTCACCCGAACATGGGTTGAGCGCTACGTCGTGACAAAAGATCATACATACATTGATTCACCCAAAGGCGGCCGGGACGGCTTTATCGCACCGGAAATCCGGGGCAAAAAGATTCCGGCCGAAACGATCACCAAAGCCTTTTTTGTGCCGAAATTATGCAACCAGTGTGCCAACCCGCCCTGTGTACAGGTATGCCCCGTGGGAGCCACTTACCAGACCGATGAAGGCGTGGTGCTCGTCGATCGCACCTGGTGCATCGGCTGCGGCTACTGCATCATGGCATGTCCTTATGGCGTGCGGTTTTTCCACCCGGTGACCAAGACAGCCGATAAGTGCACGTTTTGCTATCACCGGATTACCAAGGGGATGAAACCGGCCTGCGTGCAGGCATGCGCTTTTGGCGCCCGTCAGATCAGCAATCTGAAAGATCCGAACGATAAGGTCGCCCAGGTGATTCTAAAAGAACGGGTGGCGGTTCTAAAAGATCAGTACGGTACCCAGCCCCAAGCCTTCTATATCGGCCTGGATGAAAATGTGAGGTAAAAATGGACCCAGGGTCAATGGTCCACGCATTTGAGTGGACCACAAAGGAACTTTTTGTTTATCCGAATGAGGCTATTTACTGGTCTGTCCAGATCGTCATGTATCCCTTTATGACCGGCCTGGTGGCAGGCGCCTTTGTTCTGTCTTCCCTCTACCATGTTTTCGGTCAGAAAGACCTGGAAAAGCTGGCGCGGTTTTCCCTGGTATTTTCCCTGGCGCTTTTACCGGTGGCCGGCATGCCGTTGCTGCTTCACCTGCAACAACCTTTCCGGGCGATTAACCCGATGCTCACCCCCCATTTTACATCGGCGATTGCTGCTTTCGGCATCGTCTTTTCAGGGTACGGCGTGATCGTCCTGAGTGAAATATGGTTCGTTTATCGAAAATTTTTTGTCGAACAGATCAATGAATTAAGATATGCGTATGGCGCCGTTAACAGACTGAAACGATTCACATATCATATACTGACGCTGGGCGCCTATGACGTCAGCGATCATGCTCTGGCCACTGACAGGAAAGCGGTTCGGGTACTTTCCGCCATTGGGGTTCCGATAGCCTGTTTTCTGCACGGTTATGCGGGCTTTATCTTCGGCTCGGTCAAGGCCAATGCGCTCTGGATGTCACCACTGATGCCGGTCATCTTCATCATGTCCGCTATTGTCTCCGGCATTGCCCTCTGTCTGATCACCTACATCGTGATCATGGAATGGCAAAAACACAAGGCCACATCGGCGACCGGTGGGGGTTACCGGGCCAAAACAGAGATCGGCGGGGTAGAAATCGATGTCGTCCACAAGGCAACACGCTACCTCATCGCTTTTCTGGTAACCGCCATCGCTCTGGAATTCCTGGACCTCATCTTTCGGGGATATACCGCCATGAAGTCCTGGGATATTCTGCGCACCGTGATGTATGAAAAAGATTTTATCAACATTTTTGTCCTTCAGTACGGCGTGGGGGATCTTCTGCCCCTTGCCATGCTCATTATGCCGCGGCTGACCATCCGGCGGACTGTTATCGCATCGCTTCTGATTCTTTTCGGTGTGTTCATGATGCGCTGGAACGTGGTCATCGGCGGTCAGGCCTTCTCGCTCTCTTTTTCCGGTTTCATGCACTACAATCTGCCGATCATTCCGCATAGTATAGACACCTTTAAGGAAGGCCTTTTCGGTGCGGTTCTTGTGATGGTGATGCCGTTTATCATCTTTTGGGTCATTAACAAGATAGTGCCATCAATGAAATATGAATAGATATTAATTAAGAAGAAATGGCGTCGAATAGCGACGCCGGGGAGTTTGTCGGATGAAAAATATTGGGAAGATACCTTTGATCATCGGTGCTGTGTTCGTTGTCGCTTTGGTGATTGTCATTGCCACAACCCTTGTGCTGAAGAAGACGGAATTGAG
>CAZSON010000399.1:0-2767 GCA_964608375.1 uncultured Desulfobacter sp.
GTTAACTGATAGTGAAAGGAATATAGTTGGGTATTTAATGTCCGTTGCCGATATTAGCCTTCAAAAAAATGCCGAGAAAGCCTTGCGCAAGCTTTCGACCAAACTTATTCAGACCCAGGAGTCTGAGCGGAAGCGGGTCAGCCAGGATCTGCATGACAGTATCGGGGGGCGACTAACGGGAATAAAATATGGTTTGGAAAAAATACTCTCCGATGTAAAAGTGTATCCTGAGGCGCTGCAGCACTCGGTTCAAAATGCCATTACGATAGTCCAGCATACGATTGAGGAATCACAGCGGATATCCAGAAACCTGCACCCATCTGTACTTGAAGATCTCGGCCTTTTGGCCGCCATCCGGGATCTGGTGCGGGAATATCGGATGCTTTACGGTCACATCCAAATCAATATCCGATTTGGGATAGATGAACAAGACATACCGGGTCGGCTAAAAATCCTTTCGTACCGCTTCATTCAAGAATCGCTAAATAACGTGGCCAAACACAGCCAGGCGGATAAGGTTAAGCTGGCGATAACCAAGGACGAAAAGCATATTTATCTTATAGTTGAGGATAACGGGTGCGGATTCAATGTCAATCACGAGATGAGCGAAGATGATCCTTCAAAGCATATGGGTATTTCCAATATGAGAGATCGAACCGAGCTTTTCGGCGGTTCATTAATTGTTCGCTCTGGCTCGGAACAGGGGACAGTGGTAAAGGCGAGTTGGCCTCTTCTGGGGGATTAATCTTATTTTATTACCAATCCTTTTTCGATGGCATAGCCGGTAAGGGCAGAGGCCTTGTGCAAATCCAGCTTTTGCATGATATTCGATCGGTGTTTATCGACCGTTTTCGGACTGATGCACAAAAATTCGCCGATTTCAGTGCTTTTGTAGCCCTCTCCAATTAACTTTAAAACTTCCTTTTCTCTTTGTGTCAGTGAGTCCCAGGCAGTCTCAGTTTTCATTGTTTTTCGCCCCTCTATATAGCCCTTCAACACTTTTCCTGAGATCGCCGGGCTTAAATACCGCTTATCACTCAGGACACTTTTAATCCCGGTCAGAAGTTCCGTGTGAGAATCATTTTTCAGGCAATAACCTTCCGCACCCGATTTAAGCGCCTCTAATATGTATTCCTCCGATGTATGATAGGTTAACACCAAAATTTTTGTTTGGGGATGTCGATTTTTAATCTCTTTTATGGCTGATATTCCATTCATTTTAGGCATGGCCAAGTCTAGAAGTAAAAGATTGGGGCCATACTTTTCAACACAACGGATGGCACCCAAACCATCTTCGGCTTCCCCAACGATTTCATAATCATCTTCGGCGGCAAGTAATGCCCGAAGGCCCTCCCTCACAAGCGTTTGATCTTCAACAATAACAATTTTGGCTTTTTTGTTCATTACGATAACCATTGAAGATGCAAAAACCCGGTTAATAATGCCCAAAAAAGAGAAAAATACATAATTCTACCTATATACCATTGGATGTGAATTCAGTAAAGAAAAATACAATATAGATATTAAATTCTACTCATTATATATACGGATGAATTTAGCGTGTGGCCGGGGAGCAGGTATGGCTACAATACTTTTGGTCGAAAATGACGAGATTGTCCTAAATCAAATAGAGGAATTATTGAACGCAAAGATCTCCTCTATGCTAATTTTAAGGGCGCGAAATGGGATGGAAGCATTTGACCAACTAAAAAAACAGCAGCCTGACCTGATCCTTATGGATATCAATCTGGCGGATGGAAAAGGTCTAAAGCTGATCGAACAAATAAAATCATTTTATCCCACTATGAAGATTATCGTCAATACAAATTACGATTCAGAAGAGTATCGTCAAGCTGCAGCCAGCCGAGGTGTCGATCACTTTCTTTCCAAAAGATTAAATACCATCAATGATGTAATAGAGGTGGTTGATCATGTTTTCCCAAACGATTCAGTCACATCGGAGGCATGGATATGAAGTTAAGAGATATATTTTTGCCGAAATATATGCATTCGGACCCCAAGGTACGTCTGGAGGCGGTGAAAAAGCTTAACCGTATCGATCTCCTCGCAAAGATCATCAAACGCGATTCAAGTCATGATGTGCGTAAAGCCGCGGCACGGCGAATGTTTGAACTTAAAAAAAGCAAGAAAAAAAAAGGAGATGAAATCTATTTATGAACAAAAGTTTTTTTCTGTTGGTATCACTGGCTGCTGGTATCGTATCCCTTATAATTGCGCCCGAAATTTTTGCCGGCACAGAAGTGAAAGATGTGATCCGGCTTGAAAACAAAGCGTATAAGAAACATAAAAGACCGATTACCGTTTTTTCACACAGAAAACATCAGGATGACTATTCAAAAAAATACCCGGAGTTTTACAAATCTCCCTGTGGAGAGTGCCACCACGATAAAGACGATAAGCCGCTCGTAAACATGAAAGAGGGTGACGAGGTACAAAACTGCATCGAATGCCATAAAAAACCTAAATTTATCACAGGAAAAAAGGCAAGAAAACTAACAAAGAAACAAAAGCGCGAATACCATGCCAATGCGATGCATGACAATTGCAAAGGCTGCCATAAAAAGTACGACAGGAAATACAAAAAGAAGAGTAAAAGCAAAAATTACGCCCCGCGCACCTGTAAAACATGCCATCCTAAAGAAAAGAAATAGGATCATCTCCAATTTAGTTGTAGTTAAATAAGGGGATATGGACAATACTTTAAAACAAAATGGACATCCGGTATCTCTAAAGGATATTAGTTTAG
>CAZSON010000400.1:0-2745 GCA_964608375.1 uncultured Desulfobacter sp.
CATCAAAAAACCGTATCTGATAGAGAAAATCGGGGTTGCTGTTAAAACCGAGTTGGAAAAGTAATATTTAAGGATGAGCGTTATGCTAAACCTTGTAAACGAATTTTTGCAGGCAATTTTATCTCTAGACAGGATAACCGCCAAGGAAATATGGACCGGCGCAAGCAACAAAATGACCTCCATTCAATTTGTTGAAGAGGTGATTGTTGATGCCCTGGAAAAAATTGGAGTGGGTTGGGAAAATGGTACAATCGCTTTATCTCAAATTTATATGAGCGGCCGGATTTGTGAAGAGCTGGTAGATGACATCCTTCCTTCAGGAAATACGAACCGAAAAGATCTGCCAAAGATGGCCATTGCAGTACTTTTGGATCACCATACTATGGGCAAAAGGATTGTCTATTCGTTTCTTCGCGCCGGCGGATTTGACTTGCTCGATTACGGCAGGGTTGCAGTTGACGATCTTGTGCGTATGGTTAAGGAGGATGCAGTTGAAATTTTGCTGCTTTCGGTGCTCATGCTCCCATCCGCCTTGCATATTAAAGAGGTCAGGAAAAAATTGAATAGCGCCGGTCTAGATGTGAAGATCGTTGTTGGCGGCGCCCCCTTTCGCTTCGATGAACAACTCTGGCGAGAAATGGGAGCCGATGCCATGTGCCATGCCGCCTCAGAAGTTGTAACGACTATAACCAAGATTAAGGGAGGTATTTTATGAGTCAGATAAAAATGACCTCTTTGCAGCGGGTCCTGACTACTTTGGGGCATCATGAGCCGGACAGGCTTCCCTTTTTTTTGCTTGTAACCATGCACGGGGCCAAAGAGCTAGGTATGTCAATTAAAAAGTACTTTTCGAAAGCTGAGCACGTTGTTGAGGGACAGCTTCGGTTACGTGCTAAATACCGGCACGATTGTATCTACAATTTCTTTTATGCCCCGGTGGAAGTGGAATCCTGGGGTAGCGAGGTGATATACAGCGATGATGGTCCACCCAATTCAGGCGCACCTTTTATCCGGAATATCGAAGAAATTAAAAGTTTAGAACCCCCCAAAGTCGATGAGAGTCCATGCCTGACTAAAATATTGAAAACCTCAAAGATGCTAAAGGAAAAAGTTGGCGACGACGCGCCGATAATAGGCGTTGTTATGTCGCCTTTTTCTTTGCCGGTGATGCAGATGGGATTCGATAAGTATATTGAGCTTATGTACGAAAAACCGGAATTATTCGACCGCTTGATGAAAGTAAATGAAGAATTTTGTGTTCAGTGGGCAAATGCTCAACTGGAGGCAGGAACCACGGCAATTTGCTATTTTGACCCGGTTTCTTCCTCTACCATTACCTCTAGGAATATGTATCTACAGACCGGTTTTAAGATCGGCAAACGAACACTTGCTCGGATAAATGGTCCTTCTGCCACCCACATGGCTTCGGGACGGTGCCTGCCGATCATTGATGATCTGGCTCAAACGGGGACAGCTATTGTCGGCACCAGTGCCCTCGAGAATCTTGGCGAGGTGAAAGCTGCTTGCTTGAAAAAGCTCACGGTTATGGGTAATCTGAACGGGATTGAGATGCGCCGATGGAATGCGGAAAAGGCCGAAACAGTCGTAAAGGAGGCGATCACCATGGCCGGCCCTGGCGGTGGTTTTATTCTGTCGGACAACCATGGTGAAATCCCATGGCAGGTGCCCGATGATGTGCTGATGGCAGTATCTGATGCTGTTCATAAATGGGGCCGTTATCCATTAGATTGGGTGAAAGATTATCATTGAGCACTGAATTTCGATCGGCGATCATTTTAAAGGGGGAATAGTGGCAACCATAAAAAATTATACAAACAGATCAGATATGACTGCAGAAGATGCCCGAAAGCAAGCATCTGAATATGCGATGGCGTTTGATCTGCTCGGAAATATTAGCCAGTCTGACAGTGAGGCGGATGTCATTAATAATATACTTGAACTGTTCACAGGGCTATTTGCATCGGAACGGTTGTTTTTGATATCGTTTAAAGATGATAAACCCGGGGAAATTTTCTCTACCTCATCCTTTGCGGTTGATGACGCCGTTGATAGATACCACTTAGACAATTTTACAGGCAATTATTGCTGGAAAGAATCAGGAAAGGGTTTTTTGTTGCGGATCAGACACCGGGATAAAACCATGGGTATTTTGGTGGTGGATGAGATCGGTTTTCCCGAATATAAAGAGCGTTATCTAAACCTCGCCATTGCAATCGCCGATGTGTGCGGTATGACAATTGAAAATGCCCGCAGATACCAGCAAATCAATAAAAAGAAGAATCAATTGGTTCAAATGGTGAATGCGCTGCGGGAAAGCGAGAAGAGATATCGAGGCATATTCAATGAATCGGTTGTGGCGATTTATATATTTGATAAAGAGAAACGTTTCATAGACTCGAATCAAGCGGGACTTAACCTGCTGGGCTATTCAAGGGATGAACTCCTCAAAATGAGCATTCCCGATGTAGATGCGGATCAGGTTGCTGTATTACCGGCCCATGATCAGCTTCTCGCAGGAGAAAGAATCATCAATTACGAGCATCGACTCAAAAGAAAAGACGGCGAAATTATTACCGTGTTGAACAACTCCAGACCGCTTACCAATGAGAGTGGGCAAATCGTCGGAATGCAAAGCACCCTCATAGACATCACCAAAGAGATAAAACTTGAGGAGCAGTTACGCCAGGCCCAGAAGATGGAGGCCGTCGGCACGCTCGCCGGCGG
>CAZSON010000401.1:0-2735 GCA_964608375.1 uncultured Desulfobacter sp.
GAGCAAAAAGGGATTTTCTCATCACCTATCACCGCTCTCGGCAGGGTCTCTTTTGGCTGGGTCGATGAACTAGGCGCCATAGCCATTTTTCTTATTCGGGCATTTCTGATGATCTTCCGGCCCAAACAGGTGTCGGCCATATTTCAACAGATTTATTATATCGGGGCCAAGTCCGCCAATATTGTGATGCTGGTCGGGCTTTTCACAGGCATGGTCCTGGGCCTTCAGCTTTACCACACATTGGCCAAATTCGGTTCAGCAGGGGTACTTGGTTCTGCAGTGGCCCTATCGCTTGTCCGTGAACTGGGGCCGGTACTGACGGCCATCATGATTTCCGCCAGAGCAGGTTCTTCCATGACCACGGAGATAGGCATCCAACGGATCTCAGAGCAGATCGACGCCCTCTCCACCATGCGCATTGATCCGATGCGTTATCTTATCAGTCCGAGACTCGCCGCCTCCATCATCAGCTTTCCCTTGCTGACCGCACTGTTCGACATTATCGGCATCATCGGCGGTTACATCAGTGGTGTTATGCTTCTCGGTCTTGATACCGGTACCTATTTCTACCGGGTACAATCAAGCGTAGGAATAGAAGATATCAACGGCGGTTTTATCAAAGCAACTGTTTTTGCGATCATTGTCTCTACAATCTGCTCCTTTCAGGGCTATTTTGCGCACATGCGAAAAGACAGTTACGGTGCTAAGGCTGTGGGGCTTTCCACTACATCGGCGGTTGTGCTTTCGTGCGTTCTGATCCTTGTTGGAGACTATGTGGTCACCTCCTTTCTCCTGTAGGGCGATAATGATCTGAAATTATAAGAGGAAAAATTAAGTGCGAAACGCGGAGGCAGCAGGAAATGAAAAAGTATTCAAATGAAACGGTTGCGGGAATTTTTATCCTCATCGGGCTGGCTGCCGTGGGGTATATGACGGCAAAGTTAGGAAAAGTCTCCCTTTTTGGCGACGACTCCTACACCCTTTACGCCAGGTTCAACTCGGTCTCCGGCCTGCGAGTGGGCAATCCGATAGAAATGGTCGGCATGGAGGTCGGACAGGTGGCAGGTTTCAGGATAGATCAGGAAAATCAGATGGCCGTGGTGGAATTGAAAATCAAAAAGGGCATGAAGGTTTACGATGATGCCATCGCATCGATCAAAACAGCCGGCCTTATTGGCGACAAATATATCGGTATCGACGCAGGAGGAGGTGGGGACCTCCTGAAACCGGGTGAAACCATTACGGAGACAGAATCACCGATTGATATCGGGGAACTGATAGGAAAATATGCTTTCGGTAAGGTCAATAAAGAGTAAAGGGTTACCTGAATAAAAATGCCGGATAGGGTAAACCGTCTGAAAGCTGGATGAACCGTGTCTGAAAAAGGACAGGCTGTTAAAAAGTTGATAAAAGCAGAAAGAAGATCGTCATGAGAAAAAATATTAAAAGCTTTTCTTTTATCTTTATAGTGTCATTGCTTTTCCCGATACAGACCAGGGCGGCAGCGCCGATGGATACTATTCAAATACAAATCAACAAGGTGCTCGATGTTCTACGTGATCCAGCATTAAAAGCCGAAGCCGCCAAAAAGCAAAAGGAAGAGAGAGTCTGGTCAATCATAGGGCAAGCTTTCGATTTTGCTGAACTTTCAAAGAGGACACTCTCACGGAATTGGAAGAAGCTGAATCCCAAACAACAGAAGGAATTTACTTCTTTGTTCGCCAGGCTTCTTGGAAATATTTATATGGACAGGGTCATGAAGTTCAATAATGAAAAAGTGGTCTTTACGAAAGAGAGAATGCTCTCAGAGAAAAGGGCCGCAGTTCAGAGCAAGATCGTTTCGCAGGACAGAGAGATCCCGCTGAACTACAAAATGATTCTGAAGAACGGGCAATGGAAGGTATATGATGTTACGATCGAGGGGGTAAGCCTGACCAAGAATTATCGCAGCCAGTTCAAGAAGATTCTCCGGAAAAATTCGCCGGAAAAAATGCTCCAAATCTTGCGGAAAAAGGTAGGTCGGCGGGTAAAGAGCAATAGTTAAGGAGATTCATCTCTGTTGGGAAACTGCTTCATCTTACCGGTTCTGCAGGTGGTGGTTGATTTATGATTTTCGAATTGAGTCAGGATGCATCGAAGATGAAATGCCCGAAATGTAAGACTAAACTCACGGAAAACGACATAACATGCCACCAGTGTGGCTATAGCTTCGGATCAGAGGAAGATTCCCGGTATCATCCTGAAAACTCTCAAATCTCAGATCAAAAGGAGCTCTCGGGCAGTGGTGATGCGGAGAGCCTGTTGAAGCCACTATCTGGTTTTAGACGGACATTATCTACCGAACTGGTCGAAAGACAGGCCAAATTGCGCATATCGGTGGAATTAAATAGATTGGTTGAGAGGCAAATATACAAACCAGGAGAAGTCTTAATCCATAAAGGCGACGCGAGCAGGGACCTCTTCTTTTTAACGGAAGGTATGGTAGAGATATCAACAAAAAACGAGGATGGAAATCTAATACTCAACGAAATCGGACCGCCATATATCCTGGGCGACATTGCCTTTTTATCCGGCTTTCACAGAACGGCTACAGCAAGAGCGAAAACAAAAGTAGAAATCTTCAT
Source organism: uncultured Desulfobacter sp. (assembly GCA_964608375.1). GTDB lineage: Bacteria > Desulfobacterota > Desulfobacteria > Desulfobacterales > UBA2156 > UBA2156. Next base: position 2,625 of record CAZSON010000401.1, read on the forward strand.
CCTAAGGTATGATAAATTAAAAAATCTATCTCAAGAATTTCCTGACTGGCTTAATTCTCTTCTAACTTCTTTTGCCGGCGATATAAAGTCACTTCACTTTAGGATTGCAGA
>CAZSON010000402.1:0-2707 GCA_964608375.1 uncultured Desulfobacter sp.
TTATGAAAAGGACGCTCCATATACCCGCGTGAAGGCGTAAATAGTACAAAAAAATTGCACGGGTCAACAAAAAATGGATATTCGATTAAGGAAAATTTTTCTTTTGAAGACCGGAGGTGTGTCCGCAGTGATTCAGGCAGCCGCTATTGCCTATGGATTCGTTCATGGCGCTTAAGAGTCAAGGTCAGGCCCCTTTTCTTGAGGCCAGATATTTTCGGTAGGCCAGCATCATTTTGATTTCTCCATAAGAGTAGTCAGATCCCAGGGCACTTTTTACTTCACTAAGGGAATTATTGTTATCTGTAGCAAGTTCCTTTTCAATGGCCTGTTGTTTTACAGGTGAAAGCAATTTGTTGATATCTAATTTGCCTTTTTCCACGAAAAAACTCAGATGCCCTTCAATAGTAGATTGTACCAGGCCTCTTTCTTGCGCAATCCGGGCAATAGTTAATCCGTTATTGAACATATCGAAACTTGTCTGTTTCGTACCGAAAGGTGAAGCCGCATCTTTTGCAGGGGTACTTTTTTCAGGAAGTTTTTTAGGCTCCGGCAGTACGACCTTCTTTATCCCGTGTTTTTCGCGATAGGCCAAAACCAATTTCACAAGTTCTTCACCGTATGTCTCAATGGTTTTTTTGCCAACTCCATTTATTTTCCTTAGATCAGCAGTATTGTCGGGCAGGCATACCACAATCTGAAGCAGTACCTGTTGATGTAAAATTTGAAAATGCGCGACCTCTTTCTCCTCGGCCCTGCGGGAACGCCAGTCCTTCAGGGTCTGAAGCAGCTCCGGATGGGCAACGTCCGATTCGGTATAGGCCGGGGGCCGGCGCTTTTTTTTCTTTTCAGGGGTAAAGTCAATTTCAGCGGCTGAAACAGCACGCAGGAAACTTAACGGCGTAAATCCTTTTTCACAGCATTTTACTCCAGCTACTTTTATGGCAATTTCTTTTTTAAGATTACTCAGAGTATTCCCAATTTTTTTGCGAAGTTCGGCATTGTCTGTTTCGACATGCAGTTTTTGTGCGGACTCCTCAAAAATTTCGGTAAACTTCTCCTGAAACCATGCTGACGCTTTGCTGATCCGTTCCAAAATAATTGCATCTGACTCGGGCAAGCCGCCATCCGTAAAAATTGTGCGTAATTGCCGCTTAAAATTTTCACTGACAATAAAAATATCTTCCGTAGCCTTTTCCTTCAGTTGGCGGATATTTTCAACGCCTGAAATCTGAACTACTCTGGCGTTACCCAGCAAAAGACGGGCAAGATAATTGAGATGGTCGCGCAATAGCGAAAAATCAAAACAATCAAGCAATAGCCGCTGCTGGTAGCTGATTTTGGCTGTCTGAAGCCGGCTTTCAGACGGCGGGTTTTGGTGAGCGTTTTCATCAAAGCACATTATTGCTTCGTCCACTTCCACTCCCCTGGATGAGATGGGAGAGCTCAGCACCATGCCCTCTATAGTTTTACAACGGCTCAAGGCCACGTAAATCTGACCATGGGCAAAAGCTGCTTCGGCATCGATAATGGCCTTTTCAAAAGTCAGCCCCTGACTCTTGTGGATGGTAATTGCCCATGCAAGTTTCAGGGGGTATTGCTTGAATTGACCGATTATATCCTCTTCGATTTCCTTATTTTCTTCGTTCACTGTATATTTAATATTTTCCCAAATAATAGGTTCAACCACGATTTCCTGTTTGTCGCCGGGGCAGATAACACTGATGTTTTTTCTCGAAATTTTAGTTATTTTACCGATTTTGCCATTATAATAGAGTTTTTCAGCAGAGGGATCATTGCGCACAAACATCACCTGTGCCCCATCTTTAAGCAGAAGAGTGGCCAGGGTAGGGTAGTTATGTTCAGGAAAGTCTCCGGAAATTTCAGCTTTGAAACGGTGTTCTTTTTTGGCCAGGGCCTGAAGTCTGGCCTGATTGATGGATTCGGCGCTTCGGTTGTGGGTGCTCAGGGTAATATAGCCCTGATCTTTGCCCGGTGTAAAATCCTGAATATAACGCTGATTAAGCTTTGCTATGGATGACTCATCAAGCCGGTTGTCACGTACCCGATTAAGGAGCTTGATAAAACGGGCGTCTGACTGGCGATAAATATGTGTCAGTTCAATGGTAAGCAGTTCAGTAAGCCCAAGCGCTTTGCTGCTGAAAAAATAAACCGACTCATAATGTTGCTCCAAAAGTTGCCATTCATTTTGCTTTGCCACCGGAGAGAGCTGATGCAGATCGCCGATCACAAGAAGCTGCACCCCGCCAAAGGGTTGATTATTACGGCGATGGCGACGTAGCACAGCATCCACCGCATCGAGTAAATCGGCCCGCACCATACTTATTTCGTCAATTACCAACAAATCAAGGCTTTGTATGATCCGTTTTTTTTCTTTGCTGAACCTGAACTGGCGCTGCTTATTGCGCTCATATGTCTCGCTGCCCGGCACAAATGGACCAAAGGGCAGCTGAAAAAAAGCATGGAGTGTTACCCCGCCGGCATTGATAGCCGCAACACCGGTTGGAGCGGTGATAATCATTCTCTTCGCCGTGTTCTTATGCAGATTATGGAGAAAGGTTGTTTTTCCGGTGCCAGCTTTACCCGTCAGAAAAATATTGCAGCCGGTGTATTGAACAAAGTCGTTGGCAAGTTGCAGTTCATGGTTTGCGGAGGACATAGTTTTTCTCGTCATGCGCGTTGTTCCCGT
>CAZSON010000403.1:0-2698 GCA_964608375.1 uncultured Desulfobacter sp.
GCATCATCGAAGCGTTTTAAAATAAGGAAACCGGCCCCTTCACCAACTACTAGACCGTCAGCGCTTTCATCAAAGGGAGAACAGCTACCCGATCGGGATAAGGCCCTGAGTTGACTAAAACCGATCTGGGTATAAAGTGTTTCGGGTCTTGAAACTCCTCCAGCCAGCATAACATCCGCACGGCGGAACAATAGTTCGTCACAGGCTAGTTTTACCGCATAGATTGATGAGGCGCAGGCCGCATCAAGGGTGTAGCTCCCACCCCCTAGATTTAATCCTTTGGAAATTACTGCCGCCGGAAGACCGGTCACTTTGCCGGCTAAAAATTGGGCTTTGGTTAAAGGTGACGCTGGGGATGGCTTTTCTAAAAGCTTTTCCTCAAAAGACAAGCCCAATATCTCTCTTGTGATTGAAGAGGCTGCATCTGTCGGAAGGGCAATCGCGGATAGAATCGTACCGATACGTTCTCTGTGCGACGGAAACGTTACACAATCAGAGAGTGCTTCCCTCCCTGCGTGCAATGCAATATGGTACATCGGATCAAGAGCGTTGAGCAGGTCAACATCAATGTCTATCCCTTTTGGATCGAATTGAAAATCCTCGATCAGGTTGACACGTTTTGAGTATGCTTTATCTGTGGCCGGTTCAGGGTGATAAATGTTGTCGATCGGAGTAATCCATCTTTTTTCCGGTACTTCGCAGGATGAATCGACTTTGTTGACAATATTCTGCCAGAATTTGCTTATATCGGAAGCTCCGGGAAAAACCCCGGCCATCCCAACGACTGCGATCGGTTCTTTATGCATGGGATAAAAGGGTGGTTTTCAATGGTTGCGGCCGGAATCCAGTAATTTCAATAAGTTCTGGATACCGGATCGGGACCGGCATGACGTTTTTGGGGTTTTTTGTGAAACCATCAAACTTGAGCAAAATAAAAAAGAAATAGTCTTATCCATCCTTTCCCGGCAAAATGTCGGTGAATTGATACTCCTCCACCGGTTTTCCTATCGATGCTTCAAAATCAGTCTCCCCCCACTGTTCGACCGACAGGAGTTTTTTTTCTGATTCGTCCACATAATCCCATTTGAGGATTTCCTTTTCCGTTTCTTCCCCATTTTTATGAAAGTGACCGGCTCCGGTCTCCTCGAGATAGTAAACAGTTCCATCAAATTCCAGCGCATCAGGAGGACTCTCGTTTGCCATGATATGATCCTTAAATCCTGGCTTAAGGCGGCTGATCGAAATTTTTTGACTAACACTCCAATAATCCTCATCATCCGGTTCTCTTTCCAGGAAGAGGGTTTCATCGTGACTGGTCAACTGCCATTCAAACGTGAGATCCCCTGACCCCCAATCATAATAATGGTAGGCCTTCACTTCCCAGGTTTTCATATCATAATCAACAAAGCTGCCGACCCGCAGATTGGGAAGAACAAGATCTGATAGGGGATCCGGAGTTGGCGCATCTTTTTTTTTAAAAAAACCTTTCCAGCCCATTTTGTTTATCGTTTCAACCGATCCCCATTTTCTTTTTTAATTCTTCGAGATGTTCAGAAGCGGCGCTTTTGGAGCCACCGTTAATCGCCTGGTTAATTTCTTCGTCAACGTTTCTATCCGCACTGACCATATCCCCATATGCCTGGGCCAGTGATTCGTCCTCCTCTACTTTTGCTTTCATTTTTTCCAGCATTGAAATCGTTCCGGAAGAATCTATTTTTGTTAACTGGGCGTTGATTTTTTTTGTCGAGGCGGCTGTTCGAGCACGGGCTTTTAAAGTGATCAGGTCATTTTCATATGTTGTGACACTCGATTTGATCTTGTTAACATTTGCCTGCAGGGTGCCTGCCATCTGGTCGTGTCGTTTTGCCTCTTTAAACAGTCTTGTTGCTTCATTGGCATGCTCTTCTTTTTTTGCGAGAGCATCGGTTGCCAACCGTTCCGCCTCTTGTGCATCAAGGCTTTCGTCTTGCATTTTTTGTAAAAGAAGCATTGCCTTGCGTTCATAGTCAGCGGCGAGCTTTTTGTTATTTTCAGCACTTTTTCTGGTCCGTATCGCAATGCCTTTGACTTCGGCTAAACTGGTCATGGCCCCTTGGAGATCCTTTTTTAGATCCCTTATCCCCTGCTCGGTCATTTTTATCGGGTCTTCTATCTTGTCTATCACGTTGTGGGCCTGGGCCTGGCCAACTTTAAAAAGGCGTTTGAAAATTGACATGGTATTCTTCCTCCCCTTATTTTATCGAATTATAAAAATAAATTATTTTGCATATTCCAAAAGTTCGGCGCCGTACTCAGATAGAGCAAGGCTTAAAGCACGTATAGAACCTTCTAACTCATTGCAGTCCAGATTTTCAAGCTGAAGCGTGTCTCGAAAAAGAATGACTTCTGAATTATCGTCCAGAACAAAAGCGCCATGTATAAGATAGCGGTTCATCTGTAAAAGCCGCCTGTACAGGTTGTCAGACTTTTCTGGGACTTTCATGATTACCTGCTCTAGCACGAGGATAGGCGCCTCGCAGTCGATCACAAGATTTTTAATCCCATTTTCTTCATCCTCAACTACTACCAGCTCTTCCTCCTCGTTTTCGCTGATGATGACAACGTCTATATCCTGAAGATACTGTTTGACGGTTTCGAATGCTTTTTCCATAAGTTGGCCTCCGTTTCAGTTGAAAGGTTCCAAAATGATCTGTTCAAC
>CAZSON010000404.1:0-2696 GCA_964608375.1 uncultured Desulfobacter sp.
ACCCTGGTCCCCGGCTTGATATTCATTTCCTTCCTGATGTATGCCGGCAAAACAAGGCGGTGGTCCCCAATGTCTGGCAGCCTGATAGGTATGATAAGCTCTGAGTCGCCGGTAAAAGAAATTAAAAAGAGACATCAGGCAGCCTCAGCGAGCGGGTGAGGAAGTCCATAGTAAACCTCATACGGTGTCCGGTCGTCAAGAGAAGAATGTCCACGTTCCCGGTTGTAGTATCGGATCCAGTCGCTCAACCCACGGCGTAATTGTGAACCGGTCGTGAAAGAATGAAGATAAAGGTAATGGTATTTAATGGTCCACCACAGCCGCTCAACGAAGATGTTGTCTTGACATCTACCACGGCCGTCCATGCTGATCGCAACGCCGCAGTCTTTGAGTGTTTGGGAGAAATCGTTGCTGGTAAACTGTGACCCTTGGTCTGTGTTGAAGATTTCCGGCGTACCATAGCAGCTCAGAGCGTCATTAAGCGCCTGGACACAGAAATCAAACTCAAGGGTATTGGAAACGCGCCAGGACAGGATTTTGCGGCTATACCAGTCCATGACAACAACAAGATACATAAACCCACGGGCCATCGGAATATAGGTGATGTCACTGGACCAAACCTGGTTGACGCAATCGATCGTCAGATTCCGGAGCAGATAAGGGAAAATTTTATGTTCCGGATGTGGTCGGCTGGTGTGGGGTTTCGGGTAAATCGCCTCTATGCCCATCAATCGCATCAGACGCTGGATCCGTTTGCGGTTGACCTTACGGCCCTGCCGGCGGAAATGTCGCGTCATCGACCGGCTGCCGTATGACGGTGTTTTCAGGTATTGCTCGTCGATGAGACGCATCAATTTCAGATCCTCGAGTTTAATCGGTCTCGGTTTGTAGTAAAAAGAGGACCGATTGAGGCTCAACAACTGACATTGGCAGGAAATGCTCGGCTCGCTTCTTTCGGGTTCGATCATCTGCTTTTTCTCTTTGGTGCTCATGAGCCGAGCTTTCGTGCTAAAAAATCGTTTTCTACCTTCAGTTGGCCGATCTGCCGGTAAAGCTCGTCGGTTTGGGCTTCGGCCTGCTTGCGTGATTTGTGATTCTTGTCGAACAGGTCAGCGGCGCTTTCCACCAATTGCCGCTTCCAGGCAGAGATCATAGTGGGATGGATATTGAACCTGCTGGCCAATTGGGCTGTGGTCTCATCATTCTGTAATGCGGCCAGGGCAACCTTGGCCTTGAATTGTGCATTGTGTTGTTTACGCTTCTTGCTCATAGTCAGATCCTCCTTTTGTAGTCTGACTCAGAGCTTAGCATATTGTCCAGTTTTTGGGGACCATCGCCCAATGTATCCCCTTTTGGACACTGTAACGCTTTTAATTTCATGCTGCAAATTTCTTTTTATGTGTTCTTATTATAATATGCAGCTAATATCAACTTGTTAATCTTTTCTCTGTATTGCAACAATTATGGATAAGGAACATGATGAGGATATTGAATAAGTCAAACTGCCTAAAATCACACCGATTTTCAACCCCAAGTACCATCTTCCGGAGCTACCCCGATGAAATGAGCTTCGCTCTTCGTTTAACGATTTTCATTGGGCAGGCGGGGCAGGCCCATTTTTTAACCTATTTCCCGATCAAACCGCACCTGCGGATATTTTTTTACCCATTGGGCCACTTTGTAGACGCTCTCCGTCCTCTGTCATCTGTAATCCATCTTCTTTCTCCCGTCTTCCGTCGATATGGTTACAATGCAATCAGCATTCTCTATTCACTAATAAATAACAAACGGTTCCAGTTCTTCCCTTTGTTTCAATCTACGAAATACATCATGTGGAATATCAAGATGAATCAGCGGCTCCGGTATAGGATTTTCCATCTCCAAAAACACCTCAAAAAAACCTTCTTTAACTGCCTCCAGTTCCTCAAGAGCAATTTCAGGCGTTTCGCCAAATGCCTTACAACCTCTTAACATCGGAATAAAGGCACAAAACCCTTCATCAACCTTTTCAATTTGAATAGGATAATTCAAAGATATATAATATTTCTTATCTCTTTTCATATTTACCTTCCAGTCTTTGCAAAGCCCTCAGAGCATCTTTCACTTGATACTCAGGAATCATAGCAAAGCGTATTTCACTGAGGTGTCCTCTGTCCCCCGTCATCTGATACCAGTCCTCTGTGTTCCCTTAACCCAAAATCACTCCATCTTTGCCTGCTTAATCACACGTAAAATCCTTCATCCGGACAGACTTTACCTGCTAAATCGGTATGAAATTTGTTTTTGCCCCGGTCCCAACAAAATGATTGGCCGGTCAACTGACTTATTAAATCTCCTCAGTCAATCAATGGTGAAATCCAGGATTTTTAGAAAAATTGCCATGTTTTTTACCCTGCGGGAAAGCCGAGCATACTGCATATCCTTCGTTGCCAAGGGTTTGCAGTAGTTCACTACAGCTGCACCCTTGGACGCCTTGGATCTGCAGCATCCTCGACTTTTGCAACGTTGGGGATTATACTCCGTATTCACACACTTAAAATTCAGAGAAGGATGAAAAGGGTTCTGCTTCCAAAGATCAAATTTTCTATCTGCATCCCTTTGAATCTTCTTTGGTAATTCATTATATGATTTCCAATACGACTTTACCCTAACGTTGCAAAAGTTGAGGATGCCGTATATCCGAGGCCTCCAAGGGC
>CAZSON010000405.1:0-2695 GCA_964608375.1 uncultured Desulfobacter sp.
AAGAGAAATAAATGGATAGATGGTCTTGAAATTTAGGGCTTAATGTGTCATGAGATATCATTCATTAAATTCATTTTGAGGCCTGGCATTAATAATGGAAGAAAAATACGATCACGAAAAGATTGAAACCAAGTGGCAGCTGTTTTGGGAAGACTCAAAGCTGTTTGAAGTGAAAACAGATCAAGAGAAGGAAAAATATTATCTTTTGGAGATGTTTCCTTACCCATCCGGTAAGATACACATGGGGCATGTACGAAATTATACCATCGGAGATGTGGTTGCAAGATACAAAACGATGAGGGGTTTTAACGTACTCCATCCGATGGGTTGGGATGCGTTTGGGATGCCGGCGGAAAATGCCGCGATTGCAAACAATACGCATCCGGCCAAATGGACCTATGAAAACATTGAAGCCATGCGGGCCCAGTTAAAAAGAATGGGATTTTCCTACGACTGGAACCGTGAAATTACTACCTGCAGGCCCGAATACTATCGGTGGGAGCAGTGGCTATTTTTAAGAATGTATGAAAAGGGGATGGCTTATCGAAAGAAATCTTTTGTGAATTGGTGTGAGCCCTGTCAGACAGTCCTCGCTAATGAACAGGTGGAGGCCGGTATGTGTTGGCGATGCGGTAAACCGGTACGCCAAAAGAAACTCTGGCAGTGGTTTTTCCGTATCACAGATTATGCGGAAGATTTGTTGATTTACAGTGACAAACTCCCCGGGTGGCCCGACAAAGTGATTACCATGCAGAAAAATTGGATCGGTAAGAGCATCGGGGCTGAGATCCGCTTTCCGGTTGAAGGTAAAGATGAGGAGATAGCGGTATTTACTACCCGGCAGGATACGGTTTTCGGTGCAACCTTTATGTGTCTTGCCCCGGAGCATCCACTGGTACCCGAACTTTCGAAAGGGACCGGGCAGGCAGCATCGGTCAATGAATTTGTTGAACGAATGTCGAAACAGGATCGGTCGAGCCGGGCGGTGGAAAGTTACGAAAAGGAAGGTATTTTTCTTGGCGCTTATTGCATCAATCCGTTGAGTGGAAGACGGATGCCTATTTATAGCGCCAACTTTGCCCTTATGGAATATGGAACAGGCGCTGTAATGTCTGTTCCCGCCCATGACCAGCGGGATCTCGATTTTGCAAGAAAATACGGTCTGGATGTGGTGGTGGTTGTAAAGCCTTTTGATAGAGACCTCGATGCCGATTCCATGACAGAGGCCTATGCTGATAGCGGGACCATGCTCAACTCCGGACAATTTAACGGCATGGAGAGCAGAATAGCGATTGAGAAGATCTCGGACTATCTTGAGGAAAAAGGTTTCGGGAAAAGGATGGTAAGTTTCAGATTAAGGGACTGGGGCATTTCAAGACAGCGGTACTGGGGGGCGCCGATCCCGATGATCCACTGTAAAGATTGCGGTATTGTGCCTGTCAACGATGATGATTTACCCATTATTCTCCCGGAAGAAGAAGATATTCTGGATGGGGGGCGATCACCCCTACCGATGCTGGCCAGTTTTGTCAAGACCGCATGCCCCCGCTGCGGCGATTCCGAGGCTAGAAGGGAAACCGATACCATGGACACATTTGTGGAATCTTCATGGTATTTTGAGCGTTATTGCAGCCCCTACTGTGACGCCGGCATGTTTGACAAAAAAGATGTGGACTATTGGATGCCGGTGGATCAATATATTGGGGGGGTTGAACATGCAATTTTACATCTGCTTTATTCCAGGTATTATACGAGAGTACTAAAAGAACATGGACTGGTTCAATACAAAGAGCCGTTTACCCGTTTACTGACACAAGGAATGGTCTGCAAAGAGACGATATCCTGTATCAAACATGGCTTCCTTCTCCCCGATGAGGTGGAGATCAGGGGCGCCAAACAGTTTTGTAATAAATGCGGGAAAGAAGTTGTTGAAGGTCGTGTTGAAAAGATGTCAAAATCTAAAAAAAACATCATCGATCCGAACACATTGCTGAAAAAATACGGGGCCGATACCACACGGCTTTTTTGTCTTTTTGCCGCACCACCTGAAAGAGACCTGGAATGGAGCGAACAGGGAGTTGAGGGTGGCCATCGCTTTTTGAACCGGGTGTGGCGCCTTGTGTTTAACCACATGGATGACATCAAAGATACGGCCTCTTTTTGCGGCGATCCGGACCAGCTCAAAAATCAGGTTCGGAATTTATATAAACAGACACATCAGACCATTAAAAAGGTTACCCAGGATATTGAGGAGAGGTTTCATTTTAACACAGCCATCAGCGCGGTCATGGCTCTGGTCAATACGATGTCCGGACTTGATTCCAATGCACACAATCCGGAAAAATCAGGGGTAATAAAATTTTCCCTTGAATCGGTGATTCAACTTTTATCGCCGATGGTCCCCCATTTTAGCGAAGAGCTCTGGAAGGCCCTTGGGCATGAGTCGAGTATTTTTCTAACTCAATGGCCATCTTTCAGGGAAGACGCGCTTGAAAGGGACGATCTTCTGATCGTGGTACAGGTCAATGGGAAACTGAGAAGCCGGTTCAATTTCCCGTCAGATGTGGATGAAAAGGCCATCAAGGACAGAGCCCTTTCCGATGAACGGGTTTTGAAATTTATCAACGGTAAACCTATAAAACGGGTGATCGTGGTCAAAAAAAAGTTGGTGAATATCGTGGTTTAAACCAAACTT
>CAZSON010000406.1:0-2690 GCA_964608375.1 uncultured Desulfobacter sp.
TGTAGGAAAGCGGATTCAATGTTTCTAAACACAGGGGAATTTTTTAGAATCGATTGACAAGCAGAGAAAGGAATCGTCCCTCTTTTCATGACAGTCCTTTGGCCCCTCGATATCAGCCCATCTTATGGCATAAAAGCGCAGGTATTCATTCTTCCGATTTCGCCAGGATTTATCAAGGATAAAGGCACTTTTAGCCTCTTGCAAAATCCAACCTTTATGGTTGCACAAGCGTTCTGAACTTACCGGGGGCGGACTCATCCGAAGCGCCGGTGGCTGGCCTGTGTATCAATTCTGCCCTTGACTCATATTCGATAATCGAAAGGGGCAAGAGCAGACTTGACTTGACCCCGTCATAAAAAAAAGCTTACACTCCGCCTTGAGCTGCTATCCTCCGGTTAAATTTGAGCAACAGACAACCTTTTACAATCTTTGAAAGCGCCGTTAATTTATATGACCTGTTGTCTGCATTGGCACGGGATATAGCTCCTGTTAAAGAGGAAACAATTAAAATTTGGAGGATTGGATGTGAAGACGCTTCATTTAAAGACAATTTCGGCCCTCTTGATCCTGACATTGTTTACGTTATTCCACGGCGCCTACAATGGACATGCAGCAAACAACGATGGGCGAAAAATTTATTACACCTTGGTAAAGGGCACTATCAATAATAAACTGGCCGATGATTTCGAAGGCGTCTTGAAAGAAGCCGAGAAGGCCAATGCAAAAGTCCTTATCCTGGAAATCGATACCTTTGGCGGCCGGCTGGACGCCGCCGTGAGAATCAAGGACAAATTAGTTGACGCAGAGATAAACACGATTGCTTTCATCAATAAAAAGGCAATCTCAGCAGGGGCTCTAATATCGCTGGCCACCAAACATATCGTTATGGCGCCGGGAAGCACCATCGGGGCTGCCACACCTGTAAAACTTACCTATTGGGAAGAAAAGCCGAGCAGTGAGAAAGTTATATCCTATTTCATGAAAGAAATGAAATCAACTGCCGAGGCCGGCAACCATCCCGGGAATATTGCCGCGGCAATGGTCGATCCCGATGTTCAGATTACGGGGGTCGTGGAAAAAGGCAAGCTCCTAACCTTAACCACCAAAGAAGCAATACGTCTAAAAGTGGCTGAGCATGAGGTGAAGGATCTGGGGGAACTTTATCAAAAATTTCAGCTTGAGGGCATAGCAATAGAAGATCGGCCGATACCCTGGACGGAGAAAGTGGCAGAGCTGATGCCCGAGCAGAAAACCATATTTAATCCGCCATTACTATGGTTTCTGCTGGGCCTGGCATTGATATTTCTGGAATTTGTGGTGCCGGGTGTCATTCTCGTTTTCTTTGGGATCGGTGCCTGGGCTGCAGCGGTTACAACCTATTTCGGCCTGACAGCCTCTTTTCAGTCCCAGCTGCTGATATTTGCGGGCGCCTCGATTCTGCTTCTGGTAGTCCTTAGGAAATGGATCAAGGGCAAGTTTTACGGACATGTGAGCGATGTGCAGGACCTGGCTAAAGACATAGACGAATTTACCGGGCAAAGTGTCGTCGTCTTGCAAGACGTGATTCCAAACAAAATAGAAGGCGCGGTTGAATTCAAAGGTGCAAGATGGCGTGCGGTTTCCGATGAGCATATCAAAAATGGTCAAATAGCTATAATTACAGGCGTTGATGGAATCACCTTGAAAGTTCGCAAAAAAGAGGAGGGATAAAATGGTAAACATCGGTACGATTATTACAGGCGGTATTGTTATACTTGTTGTCGTTACAATTATGAAGACCACTCGAATAGTGCCACAGAAGTCGGCTTTCATCGTCGAACGACTGGGGAAATACGCAAAGACGCTGGAGGCCGGGTTTCACATACTGTTTCCTTTTATGGAACGTGTTGCCTATAAGCATTCTCTAAAGGAGGTTGCGGTGGACGTTCCCTCACAGAGCTGCATCACTCGGGACAATATTGCCGTGGAGGTTGATGGCGTTTTATATTTGCAGGTAATGGATCCCGCGAAAGCAAGTTATGGAATCGAAAACTATATGTTTGCTTCAACGCAGCTAGCCCAGACGACCATGCGTTCGGAGATCGGGAAACTCGAGCTGGACCGCACATTTGAAGAGCGCGAGAATATAAACGGCGCGATTATCCAAGCGGTTGATAAGGCATCTGATCCCTGGGGGGTAAAGATTACGCGGTACGAAATCAAAAATATAGAACCCCCGGATAGCGTAAAAGACGCTTTAGAAAAGCAAATGAGAGCCGAACGTGAGAAACGGGCGGCCATAGCTGAATCCGAGGGACAGCGTCAAGCCATCACAAACGTTGCCGAGGGCGACAAACAGGAAGCGATAAAGAAATCCGAAGGCGAAAAAATGAAAAGAATAAACGAGGCCGAAGGTCGCGCCCAGGAAATCGAACTGATTGCCAATGCAACTGCAGAAGGTATCCGGAAAATTGCTGAATCAATCCGGGCGCCGGGCGGGGGAGACGCGGTCAATCTGCGCGTCGCCGAACAGTACATCAGGGAATTCGGAAATTTGGCCAAAAAGAACAATACCGTGATCATCCCATCGAACCTGAGTGATATCGGCGGTATGGTCGCTTCAGTAACCAGTTTGCTTAAATCTTCTGCCTTAAGCCCAGAGAAGCCGTCCGATCCGACGGAGTAGGAAGACAACTCGCTCTGTCGGTTTT
>CAZSON010000407.1:0-2687 GCA_964608375.1 uncultured Desulfobacter sp.
CGCAAAGTGCGCCCCTATGAAGAAGAGGAACGCGACCTGGTTCGCGAAGGCAAGCGTTTTTTGGCGGCTATCGTGTTTAGCTTAATAGCCATCGCGCTCAATGCAGATCCATCCGGCGGATGGTCCATCGTGCTGCCTGCATCCGTATTCGCCAGCCTCGTGGCACTGCTCTATCTGGTTTTAAGACGATCCCACGGGCTCTGGCCGGCAGTTTGCGGTGCTGCAGGTTTGTGTGTCGCTGCAGTTGCCATGCTGTTTTTGCAGCGCCAGGAATTTTTTACGAAAATAGCTCCGTTTATCGTATGCGGGCTGGCCTTTACCCTGGTATTCGGAGTAGGAAAGCACATCCTGCATATGGCCATCCAGGCTGTGCGCCGCAGAATTCTTAACCAGCATGTCCTGCTGGAAACCGGGGCTTTTGCCGGTCTGGCCGGGGGATTGATAGGCATGATCTTACGGCCGGCCGGCTTTCCCACCACACCTTTTTTTGCTGTTACCGTCATGGTAGTGACATATCATATCTTCTCGGAATGGCTGTCCCTGATTGTAAAGACCCGCAGTTCCCAGGCGGTAAAACGACTGCTTGATCTGCAGCCGGACACGGCCCGAGTGGTACGGGAAAACAAAGAGTTGGGACTTCCGGTTGATAAGATTGTTATCGGTGATCTGGTTCGAATCAGACCAGGGGAGCGTATTCCGGTGGACGGTGAAGTCATCAGTGGTAATTCAGCGGTGGATCAGTCGTTGGTGACCGGCGAACCGATACCGGTGGGAAAAAGCGAAAAAGACCGGGTCGTCGGCGGATCAATTAACGGCACCGGAACCTTGTTGGTCAAGGTTACGGCAGTGGGCGAAGAAAGTTTTCTGCAACAGATCATCAGTCAGGTGGAAGACGCCCGCGCACTGAAACCCGGTCTATTGCACCTGGTTGACCGCATCCTGCGCATTTATACACCCACGGTTCTTTCTTTGGCAACCTTGTCATTCATAGGTTGGCTCGCCGGGTCTTATCTTTTCGATGGACAGGCGGATTTGCAAAGAGCGGCATTTGCAGGCTTAAGTGTTCTGGTCATGGGATATCCCTGCGCCCTGGGCATCTCTGCGCCGCTTTCCATCGTTCGCGGTGCGGGCGAGGCCGCCGAGAAAGGTATTCTCATGCGCACGGGAGAGGCTTTCCAGGGCTATCGCCTGGCCACTCACATTGTGTTTGACAAAACCGGCACACTTACCGAAGGGCGCCCATTGGTTAGTGAGATCGAAGCGATTGGAGCAACCGAAGAAGAGCTTTTGGCCGTTGCCGGAGCTGTAGAAGCTTCTTCCGAGCATCCATTGGCCCAGGCTATCGTAAATGCAGCTTTTGATCGCAGGGTGGATCTGCCGGATGTGGCAGAATTTGAGGCTGTTCCCGGCAAAGGCGTGACCGCTCGCCTGGCAGGCGCAGAGGTTTTGGTGGGAAGCCCCGCTTTTCTGGAAGAACAGGGTGTCAGCTTAAGAGGTCTTACCGATCAGATCGGAAAGCTGGAAGAGGCCGGACAAACGGTGATTGCCGTGGCAAAAAATATGACTTTTATTGGAATCATGGCTCTGGGCGACAGGCTCCGCGCTGATGCTGTTGAGACTGTTAGCAGGATGCGAAAAGAAGGATTGAAGACCGTTTTGCTTACAGGCGACAACGAGCGCGCCGCTATGCGGATTGCACGTGAGGTCGGCATCGAAGAAGTGTATGCAGGGGTTAAACCTGGCGACAAGGCCGATGTTATACGAAAACTTCAGAAATTCGGAAAAGTTGCCATGATCGGCGATGGAATCAACGACGCCCCCGCTCTGATGCAGGCGGATATCGGTGTTGCCATGGGGAGCGGAACCGACATTGCGATTGAGTCGGCAGATATCATCACCCTGGGAAATCGTATGGAATTGACGTTGATCGCCCGTGAGATCAGTCGTCGAAGCTATCGTAAAATGTTGCAGAACATTGTGTTGGCATTTATGTTTAACGGCATCGGTATCCCGGTTGCGGCAACCGGCCTTATTTATCCGGTTTGGGCGATGGTTGCCATGGCGATGAGTGTTACGACGATCTTTTTCAACTCGCTTTGGGGTAAGCAGTCGCTGTTTTTTGATGCCATTTTAAGTGTGGGGCAGCCGATTCAGGTGCAATAGCATCAGAACACTTGAGCAACAGTCAATTTAAAAAACCCTTGACCGGTTCCATGGTACAGGGCTTATCTTTTCAGACGGGGTAAAACAGATGCAAAAACTGACCATCGGCCAACTGGCAAAACAAGCAAATGTTAACCTGGAAACTATTCGCTATTATGAACGGCGGGGATTGATCCCCGAACCTCCTCGCAGCATAAGCGGGTATCGGCAGTATTCGGCAGATGATCTTCAGCGTACCCGGTTCATCAAAAGATCACAAGGCCTCGGCTTTTCTCTCAAAGAGATCGCAGAGCTGCTTTCATTGAGAGTGGAGCCAGGGACCACCTGTGGTGAGGTAAAGGAGCGGGTGCATGCCAAGATCACAGATGTCGAAAAACGAATTTCAGACCTTGAACACATACGAGCGGCGCTTCTCAGATTGTCAAAAAGTTGCACCGGCCGGGGCCCTGCCAGTAAATGTCCCATTCTGGATGAATTAAACAACCGTAAGACTTCATAAGTTTCAAGTTTCGCACCATATATTA
>CAZSON010000408.1:0-2685 GCA_964608375.1 uncultured Desulfobacter sp.
TAATATTCTTGATGAGTCACAGGAAAACACTGTTCATGGAAAGAACGATCTGATATGTTACTGTTTCAAATATACAACAAGAGGTGATATCGAACAGGACTATATCAAAAATGGTCAATCCCTGATCATGGATAACATCATGGCAGCAAAGAAGATAGGTGGGTGTGACTTCGCTATCAAGAATCCAAAAGGGAGGTGATGTTTGGGAGATGTTCGCCAGGTGGTGGACCAAATTAAAAGTAAAATTTAAAAGGGGCAGAAAAGGCTAATGAATTCTGAAACATCGATCCGATTCGGTTTTTTCTTTGGCATCTTTGCCGTTGTGGCCCTCTGGGAGTTGGCTGCAGCTCGCCGTCCGCTAACCGTCTCCAAATTGGAGCGCTGGGGAAACAACCTGAGCATCATCCTGCTCGATGCAGTGATGGTTCGACTGCTTATGCCGACAGCCGCCATACAGGTGGCCGCAGCGGCTCAACAGAGCGGCTGGGGGCTTCTGCATTATTTTCATGTGCCCACGGCGCCTGCCGTACTCATTGGGCTGCTGGCTCTGGACCTGGTTATTTACCTTCAGCATCTTATGTTTCATGCCGTGCCGCTCTTGTGGCGGCTGCACATGGTTCATCACGCCGACCTTGACATTGATGTTACCACCGGCCTGCGTTTTCACCCCATCGAAATTCTTATATCCATGGGCATCAAGATGGCGGCGGTGGCGGTGATCGGGCCACCGCTGGCCGCAGTGCTCCTCTTCGAGATTATCCTTAACGGCACCGCCATGTTCAACCACGGCAATATCAACCTGCCCTTTTTCATTGACCGCCTGTTCAGGCTGGTGGTGGTGACGCCGGACATGCACCGGGTGCATCACTCGGTCATTATCCGGGAGACGAACAGTAACTTCGGCTTTAATTTTCCCTGGTGGGACCGGGTTTTCGGCACCTACCGGGCTCAGCCAGCCGCCGGACATGAAAAAATGGTGATAGGTCTTTCCCAGTTTCGTGATGTTAGACACCTGACACTGACCCGATTGCTGATCCTGCCGTTTTCCGGTAATCCGGGCAACTATACTCTCAACCGCATTGGCCATGAACCATCTGCATTTCAGCAAAGAAAAGTCAGCATGCAAAAGCCTGAAGATAAAAGCAAGATATCTGATGCCTGACAAAAATATATTCTTTCATTTTGAAGATTGCTTATTAAAGCTGAAACAAACAATTTTCTAACCCATGTACCATATTAAAATAAATTTGCACCAACAAACAAGATGATCTACAGTAACTTTATGACATAGATTAAACCCCAACTAAGGGGTTAACTCTGCTTAACACCCACAGGGTTCCCGTCCCCCCTGAGAGCGCGCCAGTAATAATTCCCAGTGACATAATAAAAATCAAACCCACTTCAAATTGCGGGCACTGTACAATAAAAAAAGGAATCAAAAAGGCAGCAAAAATAGCACCAACGCCCAGTCCCTTGACCAATGGATTATCCTCGATACATCCTGAAAAGCAAATTCCTGATATGGAAATGGGAACCAGCCCATAAAGCAGCCCGAGGGCAAAATAGATCAACCCTTTTGGGAAATAGGAAAAAAAAACACTATTTAATATAAAAGTCTCACATAAAGTAATAATCTTATCATAAGGGAAGATAAGATATATGATCATCGAAAAGCCAAGTGCTCCCAAAACGATCTGAAATATAACGGACCTAGGAAAAGTTGACCACCAGGGCATATAGGCTCTTGTAAGTTCTTCTTTTGCAACTGTCATTACCCTGGCTTTTATAGCTGCAGATGGTTTTTTTATCTCCCATCGGTCCAAATGCTTCCATGTTTTTTCAAGCTCCGCCATCTCAGCGCGGCACTGATTGCATTCTTCCATATGAAGGAGCATCTCTTTGTGTTCATGGTTCGGAAGCTCTTCGGCCAGAAGGGATGGAATATTGGTTTTTGTGGTCTCACAGTTCATCTTCATTCCTCTCAATAATTTATACGATCCAGATCTTAAAAAGTAACAGTAACTCTTTTAATCTGTATAATTTTTCAGTTTTTGTTTTAACGTCAGCATTGCTCTATATACTTTTTGCTTTGCAGCAGCCGGGGTATTGTCTATGATTTGAGCAATCTCGTCGTAGGAGAGGCCGCTGTATTTACTCAAAAGAAGCACTTCCATTTGATCTGCAGGCAGGGTCTGAATCGCGTTCTGGAGAATTTTTGCCATTTCGGTCTCCTCCAGTATTTTATGTGGTCCTTTGGATGGATCCCTTGCCCTCTCTATCTCGTCGTCCCGGCTAATCTGCAAATGATTTCTTTGCCAGGATTTCAAAGAGTCTAAACAAAGATTGCGTCCGATGGTGAAAAGGTAGGTCGAAAAACGAAAGCTTTTCCGATAACCTTTTCTCCCCTTCAATAAATGCAGGAAGGTTTCCTGCAGGATGTCCTCCGCCAGGGATCTTTCCCCGGCAAACCGCAGAATAAAATGAAACAGCCGTTTGTTATAACGGTCATAAAGCGTCTCAAAGGCCTCCATGTTCCCCTTTTGGACGCTTAGCATCAATTTCTCATCGGATTGCCGAGTATTTTCCCCCATGCCCTGCATTTCCTTTCAAATTGAAATAAAGCCTCTCAAAGGAAAATAGTCGAATTAAAAGGCATAGGCAATATTTTGTTTTAAACCCTCTTTG
>CAZSON010000409.1:0-2685 GCA_964608375.1 uncultured Desulfobacter sp.
CAAGAAATAAAATAGCAGATACGTAATCGGTTTTTGCATTTTTTCAGATTCTGATTTATTAATGGATACAAATGAGATAATCGGCATTTCAATAGGGGGGTGCCACAACCCAAAAGGAGTTTGACCGGATGAAGACTGAACTTGAGCTGAAACCATCGGAACTAAGATGCTTCTGTAACGCCGATATGTTTAATTTTAAAACTACTCTGGATTTGGAGCCTTTGGATGAGGTGATCGGCCAGGAGCGGGCAGTCAATGCCATAACCTTCGGCCTTGATATGAAAAGCCCGGGGTATAACATTTTCGTGACCGGCCCGGAAGGAACAGGCAAGACTACGATCGTTAAAGATCTTGTGAAAGAATACGCGCAGCAACTGCCGGTTCCCGTTGACTGGTGCATGGTCAATAATTTTAAGGATGAGTACCGGCCCAGAGCAATCGCGGTTTCGGCCGGAACGGCCGGGCGCTTTTCTAAAAGCCTGGAGCGCTTTATCAAGGACTTAAAGATCCGTCTCCCGAAAGAATATGAAGACGAGGTTTTTCGAGGAAAAATTGGTGAAATTCAAAAAAAATACGGTCAGGGGAAGCGAGAAATGCTGGAGGCGCTCGATCAGAAGGCCAAAGAAAACCAATTGATGATCAACAAAACCTCTGCCGGGTATCAGACCATCCCGCTTAAGGGGGATCAGCCGCTCACCCCGGAAGAGTTCAGGTCGCTACCGGAGGAAAAGCAAAAGGAAATCGACGATACCATCCGCAACTTCCAGGCCGAGATCAATAATGTGATTCGAGAAATCAACCGGGCGAATCAAACACTACAGAAAGATGTTTTGCAGTTAACCGAGCAGACCGCTCTTTTTATTGTCAAAAACCGGCTTGACATTATCCGGGAAAATTATAAGGAGTGTCCGGAAATTTTAGAATATCTCGATTTACTTCAGGAAGACATTGTCGAAAACGTGGAAAAATTCATCACGCCTGGAAAAACAGCCGGCAAGGAATCCGAGGGCCCTTATCATGCGATAGATGCCTGGTTTCAGCGCTACAGGGTCAATGTCTTTGTTGACCGGCACGGGATGAAAGGGGCTCCGGTTGTCTTCGAACCGAACCCGACATACCAAAATGTTTTTGGTCGTATTGAGAAAAAAACCTTCATGGGTACCATCGTGACCGATTTTACCATGATTCAGGCCGGGTCCTTGGTCCAAGCCAATGGCGGATTTTTGATTCTGGAGATTGAATCGGTTTTGACAAACCCCTATGTTTGGGGGGCTTTGAAGCGGGCGCTGCAAAACAAGCTGCTGTTTATTGAAGATGTGACCACCGGTATGGGGTTTGCAATGGCCTCGCTGCGGCCGGAGCCGTTCCCGCTGGAGGTTAAAGTCATTTTGCTCGGTGGTTATGAGCCTTTCCAGATTCTTCAGAACCACGATTCGAAATTCAACAAAATCTTTAAGGTACGAGCGGATTTTGACTATGAAGTGGAAAGAACCAAAGAGACCATCCAACAGTATGGCAAGTTTGTGGCCCGGGTATGCAAAGAGGAGAATCTGCTCCCGTTTTTACCGGGTGGCGTAGCTGCTGTGGTCGAATACGGCGAAAAATCGATTGCCGACCAAAACAAGCTGTCACTGCGGTTTGGCGCTGTTGTTTGGATTATCAAGGAGGCAGATTATTGGGCTCGCAAAGAAGACGCCGAGGAGATTTCTGAACAGCATGTCTACAAAGCTTTTACCGAGCACCATTTCCGTTATAACCTTTACGAAGAAAAGATTCATGAAAACTACATCGACGATACCATCATGATCGATGTGGAAGGTGAGGTCATCGGACAGGTCAATGCACTGGCTGTCCATCAGATGGGTGAAATTTCATTTGGCCGGCCCTCGCGGATCACTGCGGAAATTTACATGGGAAAAGCCGGTGTGATAAATATCGAAAGAGAAGCCAAACTCAGCGGAAAGACCCATGACAAAGGGGTGCTGATTCTTTCCGGTTATCTGGGGCGAACATTTGCACAGAAATACCCCTTAAGCCTTTCTTCCAGCATTACTTTTGAGCAGAGCTACAGCGGCATCGACGGCGACAGCGCGTCTTCCACGGAGCTGTATGCCATTTTATCCAGCCTGTCGGAAGTTCCGATCCGGCAGGGGATCGCCGTAACCGGTTCGGTCAATCAAAAAGGGGAAGTCCAGGCCATCGGGGGTGTCAACCAGAAAATTGAGGGTTTTTTTGATGTCTGCCGGGCCAAGGGTTTGACAGGCAAACAAGGGGTGATGATACCATCGGCCAACGTGAGAAATCTCATGCTGAAAAAAGACGTGATCGATGCCGTAGACAAAGGGGAATTTCACATCTATCGGGTCAAGACAGTCAAACAGGGGATCGAGATTTTAACCGGACAGTCCGCCGGGACACGGGGTGAGAACGGGACATACCCTAAAGCTTCAGTTTACGGCAAAGTCCAGAAAAAATTGGAGATCTATCTCAAGCAGGCCCGGAAACTGAAAGAAGATTGACGCTCAGGTCCATGATGAAATGCACCAGTTACGATGAAATCCGGGAAATGACCGATTTGTTTAAAAATGAAGACAGATTGTTTCAATGCCATATACTCAAGGAGGGTCGATCATGGATAGAAAATTTCTGCTGATTATACTCATACTATCGGTTGTGACAATCCCC
>CAZSON010000410.1:0-1329 GCA_964608375.1 uncultured Desulfobacter sp.
AAGGAAAAAGAAATTTTTTCGGATGAATTTGACAAAACGCATATCTGCAGCGGGTGCGGTAATGAGATCGATTTCGCCCAGTGCGCCCTGGAAGGGGAGGCATAAAAAATCGGTCTTTCGAGCTGCAAAAAAGCCGTCCGTTTCATTTTTCGCTCGCAAACCTGAAGATGAACAAAAGGTGATCTTCGCCAGGCGAAGATAGGTGTGAGGTATTAATTCGATGTTTGTTCTCGGTATTCAAGGTAGCCCAAGAAGAAAAGGGAATACAGCCTTTTTGCTCTCCGCTTTTATGGATCAGGCGGAGGGATTGGGGGCAATAACAGATATCATTGAGGTGAATAAAAAAAATATTCTGCCGTGCAAGGAATACCTGGTCTGTGAAAAAAAAGGATTTTGTCCCATTGACGACGATATGAAAAATGAAATCTATCCCCTGCTATGGGAAGCTGATGTTATCGTCACTGCAACACCCATTTTTTTTTACAATACCCCCGCCCAACTCAAGGCCCTCATAGACCGGTGCCAAACGCTTTGGGCTAGAAAATATAAACTCAAACTGGAGGATCCCGGCCGGAAATGGAGGCGTGGTTTTTTGCTTGCAGTCGGTGCTACCAAAGGAAAAAATCTTTTTGAGGGTGTTCACCTTACGACAAAATATTTTCTAGATGCGATCGGCGCCAGTTTTGATGGAAACCTATCCTACCGGCAAATCGAAAATCAGGGGGATATGAAAAATCATCCAACAGTGGTAAAAGATGTAAAAGAGGCGGTGAATGAACTTTTAAAACCGTTTGTCGATAGAAAAAAAATTCTGTTTGCCTGTCGGGAAAACGCATGCCGAAGTCAGATGGCATCAGCATTTGCTCGGCATATTGCCGGGGATAAGATAGAGGCCGTTAGCGGCGGGACCGATCCGGCCGATCGCATCGATCCGGTGATGGTTGAAGCGATGGCGGAAAAAGGGCTTGATATGGCATTTCTCAAGCCCAAATCCTTAGAATCGGTCGTCTCTCATATAAAGCCTGACATCGTCATCACCATGGGGTGTGATGAAGAATGTCCCTTAATAGCGGAAGCTAAAAGGTATGACTGGGATTTGACAGACCCCGGCGGTAAACAGATTACGATGATGCGTGATGTACGTGATCAGATCGAAAAAAGGGTTTCCAAACTGATCGATCAGTTATAGTACTCATCTTTACAACACTCAGTCACGAACAAAGGAGGAGATGGCATGGACAAATATGTATGCACTGTTTGCGGGTATGTTTACGATCCGGAACAAGGTGACCCTGATTCGGGTATTGAACCGGGGACAAAATTTGACGA
>CAZSON010000410.1:1429-2684 GCA_964608375.1 uncultured Desulfobacter sp.
ATGGGGTTTTCGATGTGGGGGTAATGGATTGGAATATCCGAGACTTTCATGGCTATTCCACCCATAAGGGAACTTCATATAATTCATTTTTAATCATCGATGAAAGAATAGCCCTTGTAGATACGGTTAAAAAAGAGTTTTCAGATCAGCTCTTGCAAAACATCAGCGAAATCATTGATCCGAAAAAAATTGACCTTATCGTCAGCAACCATACCGAACTAGATCATTCCGGCGGCCTTCCCCGGATAATGCACCATATCGGAGAAAAAAAGCCCCTGTTTTGTTCCAAAATGGGATTTAAGAATCTTTCCTGCCATTTTCAGCAAAAATGGAATTATCATGCCGTTGAAAACGGTGAAACACTGGATCTGGGGGAAAAAACCCTGATGTTCCTGGAGACAAGAATGGTGCACTGGCCCGACAGTATGTTCACCTATCTCAAGGAGGATAAAATTTTATTCTCCAGTGACGGCTTTGGCCAGCATTATGCCGGCAGTGAAAAATTCAATGATCAGGTCGGCGACGTTATCATGCAGCATGCAAAAAAGTATTTTGCTAATATTCTCCTCCTCTATGCTCCAAAAATTCTAAAGCTTATCGATCAGTTATCAGATCTTGATTTGAAGATCGAAATGATATGCCCGGACCATGGGGTGCTCTGGAGGGAAAAACCTGAAAAAATTATTGACGCTTATATCAGATGGAGCAAACAGGAGTCGGATAAAAAAGCGATTATTGTTTATGATACCATGTGGGACAGTACAAAACGTATGGCCGAAGCCATTCTGGCGGGACTTGCAGAAGAGCGGATTGCCGGAAAACCGATGCATCTGAGAAGATGGCATCGAAGTGACATTATGACCGAGGTGATCGATGCAAAGGCAATCATCATCGGTTCCCCAACTTTGAACAACGGTCTGTTTCCTACCATCAGTGATTTCCTGACATACATGAAGGGACTTAAGCCGAAAAACAAAATTGCAGCGGCTTTTGGGTCTTACGGGTGGAGCGGTGAAGCGGTTAAATTGATCGTCAAAGAGCTAAAGGCAATGAAATTCGATGTCATTGACCAGGGGTTAAATCTTCAATATGTACCGGACAAGGAGGGACTGGATACCTGCTTTCAGTTGGGCAAAAAAATCGGAAAGGAAATTCATCTGAGATGCTAACAGAGGAATATACCCGATGAAATGGACATCAGAGGCTGAGGCCGCTATAAAAAAGATTCCTTTTTTTGTTCGCAAAAGAGTCCGGA
>CAZSON010000411.1:0-2676 GCA_964608375.1 uncultured Desulfobacter sp.
AAATACCGATTCTTATTGATGTGGACGCCGCCTCTTTCACGCAGCCTTTGTCCGGAGGGCATTTCACGTCTCATGAAAATTATGACCTCGCTCTTGAAGGTTATCAAATTCGATTCAAGGAATCTTTTGAAAACCTCATCTGTCTGGCAAACTTACAAGGTGTTCGCTCTCTATGGTACCAGGAAGAAACAGCCCGCAAGGTATTAAAGCGTTTTCGGGGGCGCGCCCTGCTGTCGGACGAAGTGGGACTTGGGAAAACCATTGAAGCATCCATCGTACTTAAGGAGTATATTCGACGAGGAATGGTGAAAAGTGCCCTGATTTTAACACCCACCTCTCTGGTGGGCCAATGGAAGGAAGAGTTACGGGAAAAATTCGGACTTGATTTTCCATCTACCGTTGATTCGGACTACCGTGCAAAAGGGAAGCGCTTCTGGCAGGAACCTTTTGCACTGGCTTCTATCAACCTTGCAAAATCAAAGAAAAACCTTTCGCTGGTCACTGAACGAGAATATGACATGGTTATCGTTGATGAGGCCCATCACCTGAAAAACCGCAGTACGCTCAACTGGAAGCTGGTCAATGCCTTGAAGAAGAGGTTTTTGTTGCTGCTTACGGCCACACCGGTAGAGAACAATCTGATGGAGCTTTATAATCTAATCACTTTGCTGAAGCCGGGCCAGTTAAAAACGGCTTCTGAATTTCGGAAAGAATTCATGACACGGGGTGATCCTACCGACCCCCGGAATCGCAGCCAGCTCAAAACACTTCTGGGAGAGGTTATGATTCGCAACACTCGGGCGCTGGCTAAAATCGGGCTGCCGCCGCGTTTCGCCCATACCATACGAGTTGATCCGAGTGGGAGTGAAAAAGAGCTTTACGAAAGGATTACCGTACTGGTCCAGGGCATAAACGCTACGGATGGAACCGGCCGCAAGCTGTTACTTAAAAACCTGCTGGCCGAAGCCGGATCATCCCCACATGCGGTGAACATGACCCTGTCGCGCATGTTGGGCAAAAAAGACCTTTTACTGCAAAATCAAAAGGAGATTCAGGCCGTAAACAACCTGTGTCGCTCCATGGATGATACCCGCAAAAGCAGGATGCTATTGAAGTTGATACGATCGTCTTTGGAGAAAAAAATCATCTTTGTCAAATATCTGGCCACGCTGGATCATCTGTCGACTTTTTTGTCATCGAATAAAATTCCCCATGCCATGTTTCACGGTAGCCTTAACAATCGCAGCAAGGATGAACAAATAGAAAGATTCAGGGAAGAGGCGAACATTTTGCTGACAACGGAGATCGGTGGCGAAGGTCGCAATCTCCAATTTTGCCACCAGATGATCAACTATGATCTCCCGTGGAATCCAATGAAGATCGAGCAGCGCATCGGCCGCATCCACAGGATCGGACAAAAGCAGGAAGTTACGATTTACAACCTGTGCGCCGCAGGCAGTGCCGAGGACTATATTCTCGAAGTGCTTGACAAAAAGATCAACATGTTTGAATTGGTCATCGGCGAAATCGACATGATCCTGGGTCGTGTTCGGGGCGAAAAGGAATTTTCCGATTTGGTCTATGATATCTGGGTCCAATCGGTTTCCGAGGCAGAAAGGAAAAGAGGGTTCGATCAACTGGCCACCCGCTTGAAGCGCAACAAAGCCGGCTATGAAAAGAGCAAAGCGCTGGACGAGAAACTGTTTGGAGAAAACTTTGAGCTTTGATTCGGATCGATCACTGGAGGGTTTTGTCTGCCGGTTTCTTGAAAATCGCGGTGCGATAATAGAAAAAAACGCCAACGGTTTTAATGTACTTCTACCCGATCATCTATCCAAGCTGCTCAAAACGCCGGAATTCATTCAGATCGATACGGATCCGACTTCGGAATCCATCTGTTCGGTCAATTACGGTTCACCTTTGCTGGAGAAAACGGTAAATGAGGCGTGTGAATCGCCACCGCTGGTCGGATGCCGTCTGAATTTTGCTTATCTTAAAAGCCAGGGATTTGATAACCTGATCCGGGGTCAGTTTACCTTTCACGGAGCTGTGGGTAAGGTTGAAAGTTTTGCAGAAGTGCGGGCCGAATATCTGCTCCTGGCCTGTAAGTATCTGGCCCAGAGCGATGAACAAAAGGAAGGCGTCATCAAACTGATATTTAATCTTGAAACCGGTGCCCGGATTGCAGGCATGGAGCAGAAGATAGGACTGGCTGTCAGCGAGTTTCAATCAAAGAAAAAACCGGTTGGCTGGCGGGATGAGAAGATTAAGAAAATCATAGAATGGGTCAAATGCCATATAAAGGCGGATCTGGCAGAAGAAATCGCACTTTTTCAGGATAGCATGAACCGAAGACTTCGTCGCGATGTGGCCAGCCTGGAAGAATATTATTCCGCTCTGGAACAGGAAATGAAAACAAGCCTTGAAAGACCGGGACTTTCCGCTCAACTCATTCAGGAACGCCAAGAAAAAATAGGCTTGCTTCCGGATGAACTGGCCCGAAAAACCGACGATCTGTTTAAAAAATACAGCCTACGCGTCAACATAAAACTTTGCGGCGCTATGCTAATTCATACCCCGGCTGTTAAAGTTCTGTATCGGGTATCTGTCGGCAGAAAGCAGCATCGTCTATCCATGATCTACAATCCGGCCAACAAATTCCTGGATCCTCAGGTA
>CAZSON010000412.1:0-2675 GCA_964608375.1 uncultured Desulfobacter sp.
GAAGGAGAGATTATAGCTGTTATCGTATCTGTTGGAGACAAGGTGACCGAGGGTGATCCGATACTAGAGGTTGAGACCGATAAGGCGGCGGTGGAGATCCCGTCTCCTTTTACCGGTACGGTAGATGCCATCATGGTCAAACCGGACGATCTGGTGGAGGTGGGAGATGTCCTCATGACGTTCGGCAACGGTGAGACAGTGGAAAAAGATTCAGCGGAAAAGGAGCCGGCTCAGGTTAAGGATGAAGCTTCCGTGCCCTCTATAGATCGAAGCAAGGAGCCTGTTCCCGCCTCGCCCGCAACCCGCCGCCTGGCCCGTGAACTCAACATCGATCTTCATCATGTACCCCCGAGCGGGCCGGAGGGGTTGGTTACAGCAGCAGATGTTCGATCTTTTGCCGAAAAAGGGGAAAAACCCATAGAAGAGCCCGAACCTGCTGAACAGACTCCCAAAGCAGCGCTGACCCCCGGGATTACAGCCCCGCCGCTGCCGGATTTTACAAAATGGGGACCGGTGGAGGAGATCCCGTTTCGCTCGATTCGCCGGGCAACAGCCAAAAAAATGGCGCTTGCCTGGTCCCGGATTCCCCATGTCACCACCCAAGATGTAGTGGACATCACCAAACTCGAAGAGTTCAGGTCAAAGTACAAGACCGAAATTGAGGCTAAAGGCGGAAAACTCACGCTGACCGTTTTCGCGCTTAAAGCGGCTGCAACCGCGCTCAAGGCATATCCAAATTTCAATGCCACCCTCGATATTGAGGCTAATCGCATTATTATCAAACACTATTTTCATCTGGGCGTGGCGGTTGACACCGATAACGGCCTGGTTGTTTCTGTAATCCGGGAGGTGGATCGCAAAAGCATCACAGAACTTGCCATTGAACTTTACGATCTGGTCCAAAGGACCCGGGCACGGAAAACCACCCTCGAGGAGATGCAGGGGAGCACCTTTACCATTACCAATATCGGCGCAGCGGGTGGCGGGCACTTTTCACCGATCATTAATTATCCCGAAGTTGCGATTTTGGGTATCGGTTCCGCCCGCCTCCAGCCGGTTGTCATGCAAACAGAGGAAAAAGATCAAAGCATTGCCGCTCGCCTGATGATGCCGCTGACCTTGGCCATCGATCATCGGGTTCTTGACGGCGCCGATGCCACCCGGTTCCTGCGCTTGATTATTGATGCGCTGGAAGATCCGGATGAGTTGTTAATGACAATGGTTTAAAAGAAAAAGCCTATCATATGAGGTTAAACAGATATGGTAATGGGTGAACTGGTACAGGAGACAGATGTTCTGGTCATAGGAGGCGGTCCCGGCGGGTATTCAGCCGCCTTCCGTGCTGCGGATCTGGGGCTGGATGTAACCCTGGTCGATCCCGGAGATCGGCCGGGCGGCGCCTGCCTGTTTAGAGGATGCATCCCCTCCAAGACATTTCTTTACCTTTCAGAGCTGATTCACGATGCGGGTCGGGCTAAATCGATGGGGATTACATTTGAAAGGCCTCAAATCGATCTGAATCAACTGCGCACCTGGAAGGAAAAGGTCATCGATCAACTGGCTACCGGGCTCATGACCCTGAGCAACCGGCGGGGCATCCAGATGGTCAAAGGGAAGGCCGAATTTGAGACATCAGGCAGGGTCCGCATTCATGACTCGGACATCAGTCATATCAAGTTCCGGCATGCAATCCTTGCAACCGGCTCATATCCGGCCTCTTTACCCGGAACTGATTTAAAAAAAGGCGGCCGGGTGATGAACTCAACCGGTGCTTTGGATCTTCCCGACATTCCCCAATCCCTTTTGATACTCGGCGGGGGTTATGTGGGCCTGGAACTGGGATCGGTTTATGCCGCGCTGGGAAGCCGGGTCCATCTTGTTGAACTCGGGGACAGACTTCTTCCCGGAGTGGATGCCGACCTTGTTAAGCCATTATTTAAAAGGTTGGAAGATATTTTTGAATCCATTGAGTTAAACACCATAATCTCTGCCCTTAAAGAGGATGAAAACAGGGTTACGGTCGAATATGAAGGAAAAAAGGAAAAGAGCCAACAGACCTTTGACCGTGTGCTAATCGCCATCGGCCGAAAACCCAAAGTTGAAGGTCTGGGGCTGGAAAATACGAAATTAAAAATCGATTCGCACGGGTTTGTTGTTGTCGATGACAAACAACGCAGCGCCGATGAAAGGATATTTGCCGTAGGCGATGTGGTCGGCGGCGTGATGCTGGCCCACAAGGCCATCAGGGAAGGGAAGGTGGCAGCTGAAGTGATCGCCGGTGAGCCTTCCGCCTTTGATGTCCGTGCCATCCCTGCCGTCGTCTATACCGACCCCCAGATTGCATGGTGCGGTTTGACTGAAGAGGAAGCGCGGAAACAAAACCGACCTGTCAGCATTCAGCGCTTTCCGTGGAAATTTTCAGGTAGGGCGACAACGATGAATGCCCCGGAAGGACTTACAAAGATGATCGTCGATCCTGAGAACGGGAGGATACTTGGGATCGGCATCACAGGGCGTGATACCGAGGGCTTGATTTCCGAAGGCGTTTTGGCGATCGAAATGGGAGCGCTGGCCCAGGATGTGGCGATGAGCATTCATCCGCACCCCACGCTTTCAGAGACCGAAGGTGAAGCGGCGGAGATCTTTCTGGGCAGCGCAACCCATGTTCTGCCCAA
>CAZSON010000413.1:0-2668 GCA_964608375.1 uncultured Desulfobacter sp.
TGATTGAATTCACCATCAGATCAACGTATGGTACATCTGTATGTCATCGAAAATGAAACGAAACGGTTATCTCATATTCTCCCTGCTCGTGACAGCAGGTGTCATGGGATATCTGCTGCGCATGGTTTCGGTGGAAGAGGTTATTTTCATCATTGCCAATATATCTTTCACCCCGCTGATCTGTTTTTTGTTTCTTTCCCTCGGGCACACTTTTTTTCAAACCTGGCGATACCTCCTTCTCCTTCAATCCATTGATATCAAGGTATCCGGCACCGCTATGTTCCTGATTACGACGGCTCGAAACATGTTTTCCGATTTTCTTCCGGCCCGGATCGGAACCCTTTCATATGTATACCTGTTGAACAGTCGCCTGAACGTTTCAATCGAAAAGGTTTTGCCGAGCTTTGCAGTTTCGTTTCTGTTCGATGTGATCGCCATCATTCCGCTGTTATTATTATCTCTGTTTTCCATCGGATGGACGTATTTTAACAAATTTTTAATCCTGATTCCGATATCGTTGGCGATGCTAACCGCTTTTTTGCTGCTGCTTTATTTTCTGCCTGCAATTTTCAAAATCATTTCGAAACTGTGCCTTAAGATCCCCTTTTTCAACAAAATGGCCGCCACGTTTGTAGAAACGGCAGGGGAAATAGAACAGATTAAGAAAAGCGGCATCTATCTGAGCGTCTTTTCCCTCTCTTTGGCGGTGAGGCTCTGCAAATATGCCAAATTGTATTTTTTATTGCTGGCCCTGTTGGATATTTGGGGATATGGATGGAAAGAGATCGGATTCGGCCGATTCTTTTTGGGTGTCAGCGGTGCTGAATTCAGCGCCAGCTTACCTATCAGCGGCATCGCCGCATTTGGCGCCTATGAGGGGACCTGGGCCTTTATGTTCCACATGTTGGGATTTCCCAAAAAACTCGCGGTCCTGACCGGTATCAGTCATCATCTGATCACACAGGCATATGGCTATCTGCTCGGGGCGATTTCTCTTTTGATCCTCTTACTGCCCGGTTTTAATACCCAACCGATACGGAGCTGCCCAATCGCTGCCACCGGCCGATTTGCGACCCGATTTTTTTTCAGCCTGGCGGTTTTAGTTGGTGTTCTCCTCCTGGTTTATGTCGGTCAAAACAGCATGAACGCCTCTTCACAACGTGATCTCGATCAGAAGGAGAATACCCGGAACACCCGGCACCAAAAAAAATCAGACCCGCTTTCCGGTGCTTCGGAACAGGAGCTCAGAGCACGGAATCATCTGGCAAAAACGATTAATGGGAAAATTATCTATACCCGAAAAGGGCGTGTGCGTAAAATTGTCATCGGCAAATGGCAGGTGATGGATTTGGGCTCAGGGGAGTATGCCCGATGGGGACCGGCCGGCAAACGGATCGCGGTCTTTGAGAACGGTACAATTTACGTAATGGATGCCGAAGGCCATCATCGAAAAAAACTGGTCGATATCAGGGGGAAGGTGAAACACAACCCGATCGAGTTTCATACCAACGGAAAAGAGATCATCTATGCGAAGCCGGGACAAGGCCTTTGGACCGTAAAGTTAGCGTCCGGAAAAACGCATGTTTTGGAGGCATCAAGGGCGTATAACGGTGAACCGGGTATATCGGCAGATGGCAAACGGCTGGCAGTACGCTACGGACACAGCCTGTACGCCATAGACCTTGTGACCGGGCAACGCCGTAAATATGGGCGGGGTTGCTCTGCTGGTATTTCACCGGACGGAAAACATCTGATGAAAAACATCGACGGACACCGAGAAATGGTAATCCATAACTGGAACGGTAAAAGGAAGAAGAGAATCAGCGCGGCGTCATGCCTGCCGGACAAAAAGTGGGATAATCATCACTGGTCGAATGACAACGACTACCTTGCCGCCCAGGGGAGCGGTAAGTTTCAAGAGGCATACGTGTTCCGCATTTCCAAAAATCAGTGCACCCGTGTCACCTGGGAAGGGGATGTGCGGTATCCCGACCTGTTTATTAAGCGGTGAGACCGTGTTTCAAAATATCTCAATAACAATCAAGCCTGGGGGAGTGCACCTATAATCGCCCGGATGGTATCGGATCAATCCCTTAAGCGTGCAGTCCTGCGATTTGTCGATGCAGCGGCTACTTTGCAACTGTAAAATCAATTTTCCCGTCCGGCAACATATAAAGGATCAGGGCCTCCCCGTTTGTTACCGTTGGATTGTGTGCAGATCCCGGTTCAAATACGCACCAGCCGCGGGGCGTACCATCAAATTGGGCTTCCGCAGTAATCGGCATTACCATACAGACCTCGCCGTCAGGATGGCCGTGACGCGGTCCGACTAAATCGATCAGGTCCACCACGTCGACGCTCAGTCCTCCTGTTTCTTCGCACGGTTTGATAACACGGCCCCAACGCTGCCCCACATCACCTTTAGCACACATCCATCCATCTGCGACCGCTTCGTGGCATGCTTTCTCAATTGTATCAAACGCTTCACCTCCGGGCGGGAAACGGCGGTTTAGTTCCTCGACAAGTTTGTTATCTATCGCCATACTTGATACAAGATCGGTCACCGGTTTAAGCAAAGCCTTAAATTCACTGATTTCCATGATTCATTCTCCTGTTAAGGTTGTCGTTGGTAATTTCAATTATTCAAATAAGTTACCATTATTATCAG
>CAZSON010000414.1:0-2644 GCA_964608375.1 uncultured Desulfobacter sp.
TTCGCTTGTTTCAAACTCCCTTTATGACGGCGATAAGTTTCGATGGGGGCCTGATAATTTCACAGATACCATCTGGGATATGGTATCATTTTTCAATACCCCGATCTCCAAATTTATCGCCTATTACCCCCGGGGGATGGAGGGACTGGCCAAAATCAAACATACATTCCGGACTGAAACGGGGAAAAAATATGGTCCTCAATTTATTGATATGGGTATTTCCATCGGAGAAGAGCTGTTTCGGGTGATTAATACCGAGTTTCGCTCCTATTTGTAACTGCTGTTGATTGACTGAAAGGATGGTTCAAAGATCAACCTCAAATCTTTGCTCGGTCACACACTTTCCCCATTGAGTCCCCTCCTGTTCCGCCACAAGACGGAAATAATTTTTTTCATAAAGATGCCGCGCAGCGTCAAGCCCTGAAAATGTCCAAAGATAGATGCGATCAAATTTAACTTTCCTGCAAAAATCGATCGCTACCGCCAGGAGCCGGTTACCGGCGCCGACATTCTGATACTCCGGGGCCAGAATAAACCACCTCAGGTGTGCTTTTCCATCACCGGCATCGATCCCGTCGATAACGATAGCACCTACGATCTGTTTGTTTGCGACTGCGGTCCAAATACCATCTCTGTTCTCATCAAATCGACCTAAAAACGCTGCCAGCTCAGAGGCTATCTTGGATTCAAAAAAGAGACCGAAATCCCAATGCTGATGATAGTATCCGGCATGCAGTTCGGTAATTCGTCCGATGACGCCCGGACGGTAACCGTACCGGATGACCGGTTCTTCAATCTGCTTTTTTGTCATGCCAATCCGATATCCTCTGCGACATCCCGCATCCCCATAATAGTACCATTTATCAGGTCTGCCAATTCCATATTGAGCATCTGAGCCCCTTTTTCGATAATCGATCTATCCACACCCGCTGCAAATCTTTTGTCTTTCCATTTCTTTTTTACCGATTTAACCTTGAGATCCATGACACTTTTTGAGGGCCGAACCAATGCGGTTGTCACCACCAGGCCGGTCAGTTCATCCACAGCATAAAGTATTTTCTCCAGGTCGGTCTCCGGTTTCACATCTATGCAAATCCCCCATCCGTGGCTGATAGCAGCCCGGATATATTCTTCAGGCCAGCTCTGCTCTCTGAGGATTGCCTCGGTTTTTTTACAATGCATCTCCGGAAACTGCTCGTAATCAAGATCGTGGATCAGTCCAATAATACCCCATTTTTCTTCATCTTTCCCACGTGTTCTGGCAAAATAGCGCATGACCCCTTCCACTGCCAGGGCATGTTTGATGAGGCTTTCGTTCCGGTTGTATTTTGAAAGAAGATCAAATGCTTCTTTCCGCGTCGGTATTCTTGAAGTCATTAAGTTTCCTCCTGAAGTTTTTTCTGCTTTTCATCTCATTTTTTTAGCATGTTTAGCAGCGGAAAGTCCGGCGACACACCCTTCCCCAACCGCCTTTGCCACCTGCCAAGGCGGCCCGCAGATATCACCTGCGGCATAGATCCCCTCCACATTAGTCTTTTGCTTCTTGTCGGTCACAATAAACTGAAACTTTTCATCATCCAAAGCAACGCCAAGGCTGCTTGCCAGCTCAACCGCCCCCTTGGCGCCGGTCTCTATGAATACACCATTGACATTTAAAGTTTCATTGTTGTCCATCACAACGCCTTTGACCGAATCGCGACCGATGATTTCTTTGACCCTCCGTCCCGAATGGACATGAACAGCCGACTCTTTAACCTGATACGCAAGATGGTCCGACACCTGAAGCTGATCTGAAACAAGGTGGACGTTTTTGGCATAAAATAGAAGGGTCAGCGCACCTGAAACAGCTGCCGATTCATTTCCGACAACAGCAACCGTTTCATTCCTGAAAAA
The DNA here is from genome assembly GCA_964608375.1 of uncultured Desulfobacter sp. Lineage (GTDB taxonomy): Bacteria > Desulfobacterota > Desulfobacteria > Desulfobacterales > UBA2156 > UBA2156. Next base: position 1,894 of record CAZSON010000414.1, read on the forward strand.
GTTCGCATCACAGTCCACACAATAACTTACCCCTTTTCCAAAAAATTCCTTCTCTCCCGGGATGCCCAAACGATTACGCGTCACTCCCATCGCGATGATAAGGGTCCGAGCCTTGATGATCTGTTCGCTTTCGGTTAAAATAGTAAAGAGATCTCCTTCACGGTCGTTTTTGATAACATCCTCGTGGAGAAAATCAGCGCCTGAACTCGAAGCCTGTTTCATGCCTTGCAAAAGAAACGCTTCGCCCGATGTTTCGCCCAGGCAACAGTAATTTTCTACATGGGCTCTAAACAGGCTCGATTTTTGCTTCCTCCCCATCACCAGTACGCGGACCTTGGCGCGTGCTGCATGGATGGCTGCCTGAAGCCCGGCCGGACCGGTACCGAAAATGACCACATCATATAATGTCTGATCTTCCATATTGCCCTACCACCTGTTTCAAGCTAAAAAGTTGTGATGCTCCTTTATTTAAGTTTTAAATATCACAAAGCGATAAAAACCGCAATCGTAATGAGATGCAGAAAGCCTACACTCGGGGAGGAGTGATTACCGGTGGATTTTCTACTTTCCCAAAGCAAGGGGCCAAAAAACCGGTTTGGAATCTATTTTACAAACAAAAAAAAGATATGTATAATGTGGGCATAAAAAGTTTTTTTCTTTAAATCAGACGCAGTCGTAAAAAGTCATTTGTGAACGACTTTGAGCATTTTGGGATAAAGCGTTTTGATAGATGGTACGTTAAGAATTTCAA
>CAZSON010000415.1:0-2638 GCA_964608375.1 uncultured Desulfobacter sp.
CATGGCGGGACTCTCACCCGCTGGATTGCAGCCTTGCCGGCTGCTCCCCAGATCCTGAAGATTCTCTTCCAGATTCTTTCCATCCTCCAGCCATGTCCGTCCATCGACTCCAGGGGCTGCTGTGCGTTTGACCGCATAGTAGGCCTCTCGTAGCTGATCAACATCATAAACATGGTGGAAGAGCGCCGTGAACCGCTGTCTCCTATCCCTTCTTGCTGCTTGACGTATCCGTCTCAGCGCGCTTTGCGCACGTATCCGGCCCAGGGTCCGGGGTGCGTTACGCTTCGACAAATTCCCCTTGGCCAATCCCCTTCCCTCCATTGCCTCCGTCACGAATCTTTCCTGGAAAAGATGTCCATGCCAGCCGCGTTTCAGGTTAAAATAAGTCGCCTGACTGACGTTGATCCATTGCATCTATAAGCTTAAACTATCTTCAGAGGCCTTGCTATCTCATTTACCTTGTTGTAAGATTATTAAGATTGCTTTCTGATCATCGCTGTATAATCAAGGGTTCTTAATTTCTTTTTCTTAATTTTTCAATATTTAATATTTAAGATGTGATCCCGTTTGCTTCCCAATACAAGATAACTCGAGATTGTTCGTCAAGACATGATTGGAAGCAAATGCAAAAGGAGTGAAAGGAGGAAATTATCATGGCCATAGCAGATCAAATCGCCAAATTTGTAGCCGAAACAACCTTTGATGATATCCCGAGGGAGACGGTTTCTTTTGTAAAGAATCTCTCTTCCAAAATAATAGCCGCCATGCTTACCGGTTCCACCACGCCGGCAGGGATTAAAACCGCAGAATATGTCAACTCGAAGCAAGGTCCGGCAGAGGTCGGAGTAATTGGGGCAGGATTTCGCTGTGAGCTTGAGGACGCGGTCTTTGTCAACGGCATAACTTCACATGCCGCAGAATTGGAAGATGACCAGTTTCCTTCGGCCACCAGCGATATTACCATCTTTCCTGTGATATTCCCCATGGCCGAAAAACTCGGACTTACCGGCAAAGAGGTTATCACTGCCTCGGCCCTGGGCCTGGAAATTATGAATAGAGTAGGCATGTTTCCCCTGTCTTTTAAAGGCTATACTGATTTGCCTTTCTATGGGGTTATTGGTGCAACAATCACTGCGGGAAAGGCCCTTAAACTTACTCCTGAGCAACTGACACGGGCCATGGGGATCGCCCTGGGAAGGGCAAGCGGTTTCATTGTCAACTTTGGTAGTGACGCCCACTACATCGAATCTGCCGGCGCGTGCAAGGACGGGCTGATGGCCGCCCTATTTGCCCAAAAAGATATGACCGGCAACCCGAACCTCGAAAAATGGCTGCTCGACCTTTATGCAGGGTACGAACATGAAATAGATACCCAAAAAATTGTACAAGGTCTTGGTAGCTCCGACTGGCGAGTGCATGAGATATGGGTCAAAAAATATCCCTGCTGTTTCCTGACCCACCGCCACATAGACATGATGTTCGACATCCTGACTGAACACCAAATATCTTATGAGGTCATAGAGCGGGTGGAGATTGATGTGGGACCGGTGGACTATACGTGCAATCGTCCGCAACCAAAGGATACGGAGGATGCCAGGTTCAGTTTTCAACACATAATGGCAGCATTAATGCTTGATGGTGACATTGATAGTCATCATTTTTCTCCTGAAAAACTGTCTGACAATCGATTCCAGGATGCATGGCCAAAAGTTTCGGTAACCAACCACCCTGACTGGCCCGCCGCATTCATGAGTGGCGTGGCCCGTATCACGGTTTCGTTGATAAACGGGGAACAGATTGTTAAAGAAAAGAAACAGGCCCTGGGCGGGCCCCAGTTCCCTCTAACTCAGGATCAATTCAAGGACCTCTACCGCAAGTACACAAAAAGCGTTCTGACCCCGAAGGACATGGAAGAAACATGGCAGATTATTTCGAATCTTGAAAAAATGGAGAACCTGACGGATTTCTTGCAAAAAATCGCCTTCCCAGGAAATAGAAAAATCGATGCCAGTAATTAATGCCCTCTATAGGGATTTATGCAAACTTCCGACTATGCCGGAGGTTATGACTTGATTATTATGTGTTTTGTTTCAGATCTTCTTCAAACTCCTTTAAAATCTGGTCTTTTTCTTTCCAATCAGGGCCAAACCGGACTTTCGCCCCTGCTTCCTCTTCAAAAACAGATATAATGGCGGAAAAATCCATATCACCTTTTCCGGAATCAACCGCCTTTTCAAATATAAAAAACCCTGGGGGTCGCATCAATTTATTCTAGAGCTTTCTTTAATTCGGTAAAGCCATTAAGTTTAGAGGAAGAGAAGGACTACCGCTTGACTTTCATTGATACCCAGTACCTTCCAATGGGGTTTCAGTTCAGCAGGCATAGTCCGAAGCTATAATTGCGCCGTAGGTGCCGCACACTACTCCCTTTACGCGTTCATCTTCTCGTACCAGCGAGTCTGTGCATAACTCTAAGCTGGGGGACACTTCGAATATTCTAGTACCACGTCAATACCGAGCACGTTGAGTACTAGGGCATGCGGGATGTGTGCCCGGTGAGGAGGTGTGGAACGTCCATAAGTCGACGAACAAATGATAACAGAAGAAAATTATAAATTTATGGATGTCCCTCTTTTCA
>CAZSON010000416.1:0-2634 GCA_964608375.1 uncultured Desulfobacter sp.
CCTGCGGATTCAGCAGATTCCTTTACTGCCCGCTTTTCGACCTGGGTAATACCGGATGGCACTGCAATGATAATTCTGGGTCTGACAAATGTTCGCCGGTTATGCACCCGGTGGATAAAATGACGGAGCATCGCTTCGGTAACCTCAAAATCCGCGATCACGCCATCGCGCATCGGGCGGATGGCCACAATGTTACCAGGTGTCCTTCCCAGCATATTCTTAGCTTCCATGCCGACAGCCAACACCCGATTCTTCGTGCGGTTATCCGTACGCACCGCGACGACGGACGGTTCACTCAGCACAATGCCTTTTCCTTTGACATAGACGAGCGTATTGGCGGTCCCCAAATCGATGGCAAGATCGTTTGAAAAAATACCCAAAATTGAATCAAAAAAGAAATTCATGGCGCCTCGTTTTTATATTCACAAAAGTATAGCTTTTTGTTTTTTGAAAATTACAGCTATATATAAAGGTACCGTTAATTATCAAAATTATATTTTTAATACAAGAGTAAATTATCCTTCAAATTTCATACCCTAGAATTTACCGGGGCTCTGCTTTCACACGGCGGAAAAGCCATGCTACTGTGAACCGGGGATCGGAAATCACAATAAATGGACGACGCTATGGGGTTTCGGTATTTCGATCTAATGCCGTTATGATCGCATCATGCAATCGAGGTCTGAAACCTTTTATCTTGATATTTCCGCGCCAGGGATGGATACGGTTTGTCAGCAGTATGACTATGATGGAACGATCAAGATCGATCCAAAACGACGTCCCGGTGAACCCGAGGTGCCCCACGCTCCTCTTTGAAAAATAATTTCCGCAACTCGCTCCTGACACCGATGGCCGATCAAACCCGAGTGCCGTGTCTGAATTTTTATCGGTTTGAAAAAATTGATGGAGAAGATCCTTTTCAAACATCGGCGTTGACCGGCATCCGTTAAATACTGACAGCAGTTCCGACAACAGAATATTCACCCCGCCGGCGGTTCCGAAAAGACCGGCATGCCCCGCAATACCTCCCAAAGCATACGCATTCTCATCATGTACGACTCCGTTTATAAGAAAATTTCGCCACTGACAGAATTCAGTGGCCGCAAACCTTTTTTGGGGGAACTTTTCCTGCAGGTCAACGAAAAACAGTTGATCCTTATTATCGGGTCCAATGCCCAGAAACCGATAAATCTCGTTGGTTACAAAACGATCGAGCCGCTGTTTTAGCACATCTTCGATCATCCACCCGAGTGCGATAAAACCAAGATCACTGTATAAAACCTTTTTCCCTGTCGGATATGCCATCGGTTCCTTTGAAATCAGGTCCATCAGTGCGTCTTTTCTCAACTTTAAAGGAATCTTCCTGAGTTGAAGATAAAATGGTCGATAAGCGGGAAGTCCCGAATGATGACTCAATAGATGGCGTATGGTTATTTGCCTTTTTTCGGTCTTTTCAAATTGTGGAAATACAGAAGCCAATTTCAGATCAAGACTGATCATCGATTTTTGAATCAACTTGATGATCGCAAGGGTTGTCGCTAGTGGTTTTGTAAGGGAAGCCAGATCAAAAACAGTTTCTATGGTCATTTTCTCTTTTGAAAAGAGGTTGGCATATCCGTAGGATTTAAAAAAACGAATTGCGCCTTCTTTGGCAATGAGAAGGACACCCCCTGGAAATACATGACGCAAAAGGGCTTCTGTCATTAGTGTGTCAACAGATTTCATTTTGAAAAATATTTTTTAGCGATGGCAACTACTCTCGCGTGGCACAACCATGAAAGATAAGCTTTTCCCTGTCCGTATTAAGGGTGGCGTCGAGGCCGACCGGTACGGTCATGTTATCTTTGCCATGACCGATTTCAAACCCTGCGAGGATCGGAATATCATCCCCTTGAAATACAGATTCCACAACCCGAAAAATTTCATCATCTGTACCACAGTTGTCAAAAGAACCGAGCAAAAGGCCCGCCAATCCATCAAAACAGCCGGCAAGTCGCATCTGTGTCAACATCCGATCAATTCTATAAACAGCCTCACCCTGGTCTTCCAGGAACAAAATATGACCGGTGTAATCAGGCTCAAAGGGGGTTCCGATCAAATGACACAGGGTGGTTAGATTTCCGCCTGAAACCGGGCCTGAGGCACAGCCCGACCTGATGGTGGTCCCTTTCGCAGGCACGATTTTGGGCGGTTTCTCTGAAGAAAGGGCCGATATCATCGCTTTTTTTGTCTTATCAGTTGCATAACCGAGGGTGGTTACCATCGGCCCATGAAAAGTAACCAGACCGGTCAGGGAATACATTGTGGACAAAAGTGCGGATATATCGCTAAAACCGATAAAAATCTTTGGATGCTGCTGAATCACGGCATAGTCCAACATGGGAAGTATCTTCATTGCGCCGAACCCTCCCCTGGCGCAAACAATCGCTTTAATTGCGGGATTGACAAAAAGATCATTCACCATTGTTGCGCGATGGCTGTTTGACCCGGCGTGATAACCATCCCTTTTGAAGATCCCTTTTGGAGCAAACACGGTAAAGCCCATCGATTCCAACGCTGCGCTTCCCTTCTTGAACCTCTCACGGTTAAAAGGACCTGCAGGTGCAACAACTCCGACCGTGTCTCCAGGGTAAA
>CAZSON010000417.1:0-2633 GCA_964608375.1 uncultured Desulfobacter sp.
CAGATGAGGTGTCATTTTGTCATCGGTTTCGTCGCATCGAATGCTTTCAGCTTCCGTTGAAGGGTCCGCAAGCTGATGCCGAGGATTTTCGCCGCTTGTGTACGGTTTCCATTGGACGCTTCGAGCACGCGCCGGATATGCTGTTTTTCAAGAAGATCCAGGGAAACCGGGCTATTTGGGGAAAGCGCTTCAGGGAAAGCCACTGACATATTCTTCGGGATCGAGGATGATGACAAGAAATCCCCTTTTTCGGTGATAACCGCCGTTGCGATAATGTTTTCCAGTTCCCGCACATTCCCGGGGTAAGTGTAATGAAACAAAGCGTCGGCGGTCTCGGGTGAAATGGAATCGATTTTTTTTTGATTTTTATCGGCATGCATCCTCAGAAAGTATTTTGCCAGCGGGAGCACATCTTTTTTTCGCTCTCTGAGGGGCGGGATATGGATGTGACACACATTTAGCCGGTAAAAAAGGTCTTTCCGAAAACGCTCTTCATTAACCTCATCGTGAATATCCCGGTTGCTCGCCGAGATGATGCGCACATCAACCGGTCTGGCCTCTGAACTTCCCAGACGATAAAGCTCCCTTTCCTGTATGACTCTCAAAAGCTTTCCCTGCGTCTCTTGATTCAGCGCCGTGATTTCGTCCAAAAAAAGCGTACCCCCCTGGGCGGCTTCAAAAAACCCCTTTCTATCGGTCATTGCGCCGGTATAGGCCCCTTTCGTATGACCAAAAAACTCGGCTTCGAAGAGGGTTTTGCTAAAAGCAGCCATGTTGATGCCGATAAAGGGCCCCTCGCAACGCGGGCTTAACCGATGAATAATCCGTGAAAGAATATCTTTTCCAACCCCGGTTTCGCCGGTGATCAAAAGATTATAATCATTTCCCGCATAGGTTTCGGCCTGATGAAAAACAAGGGCCATCGATTCATCCTCAGCTATCATCTCTTTGAAGGCATCGGGCCGTTTCAGAGATGAAAAGGTTTGCTCTTTCTCAAACAGCGCCAGGCCCTGTTTGAGATTGTACCGTTCGAGCGCACGATCAATAATAATCGTCATCTTCTCACGGTCCAGCGGCTTGACCAGGTAATCGTATGCGCCATATTTCATGGCCTGAACAGCAGAAGAGACATCATCTAATGCGGTGACGATGATACATTCGACGGCGGGAAATTCCTTTTTTAATTGCTGCAAAAGATCCATGCCGCTCACATGCGGCATGATCAGATCCAGGAGCACCACCTGAAAAGGATGCGCCCGGAGTAGATCCAGCACCCGCCGGCTGTCGGAAACCAGTGCCGGTTCAGAACTGCCCTTACTGACCAGCGTGGCTTTGATACTCCAAAGGAGACGCTCATCGTCATCTACCACCAGAATGGGGCTTTTATGGGCGGGTATGGATTCCATTTTATTTTTCCGCTGAGGGTGTTTGATGCCCGTGTTTTACGTTTTTTAGCTCGCCTGAGGTCCGCTGTCAAATACTCAGCCCATGAGCATATCATCCACTTCTCTTCCAAGTTTTATCAAATCGATCGGTTTGGCATAAATGTTGCCAAATCCCAGTTCGGAAACCGCCTGAACCATCTCGTGATCCGGAAATCCGGTGATGATGATGACCTTCATCTGTGATAAATCGGGTCTTTTCTTTATGGCCCGGCAGAGCGAAAGCCCATCCATCTCAGGCATAAAAATGTCCAGGATGAGAAGATCGGGAGGATTGGACTCCAGTATGATTAATGCCTCGACCCCGTTTGATGCCTCCTCTATTTCAAAGATTCGATTTGTGGAAAAACGATATTTGATAATCTCTCGAATCGAGTCATCGTCATCCACCACCAGGAGTCTTTGGGATTTTTTGCGCCGTAAAACAGGGAAAAACAGATTAAAAGTGGTTCCCTTTCCCTTCCGGCTGGTGAAATTAATCTTTCCATGAAGCGCCTGAATCAGTTTATAGCTCACAGAAAGGCCCAGACCGGTCCCGCCTTCGGCCTGCTTGTCGGTGACAAACGGGTCAAAAATAGTGTCTGACAAATCCGGATTTATCCCCTTTCCATTGTCGGTTATCGAAACACGGATCCGTCTATTTTTTTTCTCAAATCTTGTTCTGATATCAATTTTGCCCTGCTCGTGGTCAATCGCCTCTATGGCATTGATGATCAGGTTTAAGACAACCTGTTCAATACTCTGGCTGTGCCCTTTTATGACAGGGAGATCCCCTTCAAGATCGAGATTGAGCTCAATGCCGGTTTTTCTGAGGGTGGTTTGAGCCAAATGTTCCGCACTTTTTACAGCGGTGTTGATATTAGTCGGCTGGATCTCAATCCTATCGACCGGTCGGGCAAAGTTTTTTAAATTGCTCACAATCTTTGCAATCCGATCGGCTGACATCTCTACATCATTTAGGAGCTTGCCGAGATTTTCTTTTAAAAAGGCATAGGTCAGCCCGCCGTATTTCCTGTCCGGTTGTTTGCTGGTATTTTCTTCCAGCGCCGATTGAAGATCGTGCCAGATACGCTGAAAAAGGGGCGTGTTAAGCAAAATAGTGTTAACAGGATTATTGATCTCGTGCGCCACGCCGGCCACCATGGTCCCCAAAGCCTCCATCTTCTGGGCCTGAAAAAGCTGTGATTGGAT
>CAZSON010000418.1:0-2624 GCA_964608375.1 uncultured Desulfobacter sp.
TATTGATCGAATTTAAGGATGTCAGCAAGAGTTTTGGCAACAGGACGATCCTGAATAATATAAATTTAAAAATATATGATCATCATGTGACGACAGTTATTGGTAAGAGTGGCACGGGCAAGAGCGTACTTCTCAAACACATCATCGGTCTGCTCTCTCCGACCAAAGGGGTTATTCTGTTTCGTGGCAAACCGATAGAAGAGATGAACAGCAAGGAATTGGATCAGTTCAGAAGCCAGTTCAGCTACTGCTTTCAGAACAATGCCCTTTTCGATTCACTAACAGTCTTTGAAAATGTCGCTCTGCCGCTCCAACAAACGACCAAACTGAGCAGGAGGGAAATTGAGATAAAAGTTATGGAGAAAGTGGAGCAGATGGAGCTTTCCGAAGTTTCTCACAAATACCCGTCTGAAATTTCAGGCGGTATGCAGAAACGGGTCGGTTTGGCTCGTGCCCTCATTACGGACCCCAAAATCGTGCTTTTTGACGAACCGACCACAGGCCAGGACCCGATCAGGAAGAATGCTATTCTGGGCATGATAGCACAAAATCAGAAGAAATTTGGATTTACCACGATTATGATCAGCCACGAAATTCCTGACGTCTTTTTCATTTCAGATCGTATACTCGTTCTCTATGACGGCCGGATCATTTTTCAGGGGAACTATAGTGAACTGGATCAGCTGAATCATCCTATGGTCGATGAATTTGTTAAAAGCCTGGAGGGCTTTCAGGACGAATTGACGGGGCTGCATTCTAAGAAAAGTTTCAGGAATATCTATGAGAAGGACTTGAAGCCAAAAGAACCCCACGAAAACATCTCTGCCGTCGTGTTCACCTTGAACGACCTCTATGCGCTGAACGAAAAACTGGGGTACACGAAAACACAAAAAATCATTCAATCGCTTGCGGAAAAGGTTAATAAGCATTTTCATCAAGTGGGGACCTCAATCCGGGTCGGAACGAATCAGATTGCGACCGTCCTCCCCCGCAAAGGACGTCATGTGACCGAGCGTATACTGGAAGATTTCACGAGAGATCTCCAGACACATGGATTTAGTGATATCCACGCTGAAGCAGGGGATGATACCCACTCTTCGGCATCTGCCTTTTCAGTATCTGCGGGAATTGCCGAGGGTGAAGCAGGCGAAGAGTTTGAGATCCTTTCAGAAAAGGCCATATCCAGCCAAAAAATTATTGCTCGATTTTGATGAACTCGTAAGCTGCGGATCTTTTCCTGATCTTCATGTGCATGCGAAAATATCGATTAAACAACAATTCTCAAAAATTCATTAAGAAGAGTTTGGCTTTTCTCATCTAACTCTATGAAGCAAACTCCTGCAGATTCCCTATCTTTTGATATCCACTTAACTTCACCTTTTCCTCTGATGCCATAAAAGTCTACGTCTGTTAAAAAAAACAGTATATCACCAATTTTAATTTTATCGAACAGGCCGGAGTTCGCTTCCTTAAATTTTATCCCGCCTTCGGAGATGTCTACAATTTCCCCTCGAAAACGGTGATCATTTTTTAATAACTTAACCTCAAACCCGACTTCTAAATCAACCCTTGGCTTTCGTTCTTTCATTTTCTACAATCCTTTTGCTGTCTGCCTACGTGAAAGATGCACTGCGTTAGTTTGAAATTTCCTTGATTTATGCGTAATTTAAGGCCAGTCAAAATCAGCCATCACCGGATAATGATCTGAAAGATAGTCGGTTGCAGGATCCTTCATTACCCGAGCCGATATGCACTTTTGGGCCAATTGGGCAGAAGCCAGGATATAGTCGATTCGCCAGAACCCCCTTTTGTCCTCAATCAGGAGGGACGGCCTGCTCGCCTGCTTCTCGGTAAGCGTGCCCTGATGTTGATGTACCAGGTCAACCCAACCGCCATTCAGGTATTGATCCATTACGCTGTACTTCGGCTTATACCTGGATTCATGTTGGTAGTATTCTTTGTCGAGGCGGGAAGCTGAATTGAAATCACCTAACAAAACGGTTGGCCGTTCGACAGATTGAATCTTTCGAATTTCGCTCAATATGATTTTAGTCTCCGGAAGGCGAATATTTTCCGGCTTCGGGGCGAGATGCAGTACGAAGAAATCGATCCCGTAGGTTTGACCGTATATGATACCGTGCCAGATACCATCCCTTGCGATCAGATGGACATTCCTGATCGGTTTTCGCGATGTAAGCCCGAGATGAAATCCATATTTCACTTTGTACAACTGCACGTATGAATGGCCCCATGAGTTTGCATCCTCCTTAAGTTTCTTTTCCGTGTATCTGTTGAGCTCCTGGAGAGCCACGACATCCGGCTTCTGTGCTGCAATCCACGCTACAGCGTGTTCATGCCTCTTGTCATCATTTTTAAAGCCGACAAATACATTATAGGTGAGCACACGAAGGCTAGTTTTCGACCGGGATTCGGACGTTGACTCGGCTTTCGCAGAGGCGATGCAGGAAAAGCCCGAGAGCGCGACAAATGCGATCATAATTGCCCCAGCGCATCGACCCGGTTTCTGCCTACCAATTATGTGGTGTACTCCTATCTGCATAACATTTAAACCCTAATCGAGCGTAAATAAAATGGCAAACCAATATAAAAATCTTTAGAGGTGA
>CAZSON010000419.1:0-2621 GCA_964608375.1 uncultured Desulfobacter sp.
TGGTGGAGGCGGCGGGAGTCGAACCCGCGTCCGAAAATATTCCACTCGGGCATCTACATACTTATCCTGAACTTTAAAATTCGCCCATTCAAGTCTCCTTCAGGCGGGATATTTGAAAGGCTATCCTGAAAAAATTTCACCGACCCGGTATCAGGAAATAAAGGCCGGTTACCCTGCTAGTCGACGCTCTCGCAGGATTTGCAGGGAAAATCCGGCAGAGCGTTAGCCTTAAGCGGCTAAAGCGTATTCATAATCGTCTGCGATTATTTTATGTTCCTACCGGTTTTACGAGCTGGCAGGATGCTCGGTATGCAGCCGAAGCTTCTTTATCCCCGTCGAAGCCATTTCGCCCCCATTAGGAAAGCCATGCAGACTGGTATGAAAAAGAGCGTTTTAGAGCATTCTCGTGTGAAATTAAGCCATAATTTTCTGTTTGTCAAGTCCAAACAAACCGGCAATTTTGGGGAACAAAACTTGTGTGTGGAGCAACGATGGATTTTCTAGATTTAATAGTCTTTTTTTGTCCTCTCCAGGTCCCTTTTTTCATCCCGGCGCCGGATGGTCTCCCGTTTGTCATATTTCCGTTTTCCTTTGGCCAGGGCCAGGGTAATCTTTGCTTTTCCGTTGATGAAATAGATCCTCAAGGGAACCAGGGAAAAGCCCCTTTCATTGACTTTGCCATAGAGCCGTTTGATCTCACCTTTGTGCATCAGGAGTTTTCTCGGCCTCAACGGATCATGGTTTCCATGATATGCAAACGGGTATGCCCCGATGTGCATCTGATAAACATAGAGTTCGCCCTTTTTCAGTCTGGCATAGGAATCCTTGAGATTGGCACGGCCCAGACGGAGAGATTTGACCTCGGTCCCCAAAAGGACCAGTCCGGCTTCGTAGGTATCTTCTATAAAATAGTTGTACCGGGCTTTTCTGTTTTCAGATACAATCTTTTTATGCGCTTTTTCCATAATGTGCCGTTTTGATCTGACGAAATAGACCGTCAAGAAAAGGATAAATCTGTTTTACGCCACAAATATCTTTTCAGGTTCAGAAAGAATATCGCTGTATACATCCCGGACCAGTTTCACTATATCGGCGGCACTGGCCTGTTTTAAAACGTTTTTAATAAACATCCGGTTATCCTCGATGGAAAGCGATCTGATCATCCGCTTTACCGCCGGAATGGCCTGGGGATTCATGCTCAGCTCGTCCATTCCTAGGCCGAGCAGTATCGGTATATGGAGAGGATCACCCGCCATCTCACCACACATGAACGTCTTGATACCGTTGTCGTCGGCCACATCAGATACCTGTTTGATCATTCGAATAATGGCCGGGTGAAGTGGGCGATAAAGATGAGATACATGTCTGTTTTCCCTGTCGATCGCAAATGAATATTGAATTAAATCGTTGGTGCCGATACTGAAAAAATCAACCTCCTTCGCCATCACGTCCGCCATGACGACAGCGGATGGAACCTCAATCAGGATTCCGATGGCAATGTTCCTATCAAAGGCAATCCCCTCTTTTTCAAGCGAATCAGCTGCCTGGTTTAACATCTGTTTTGCCTGGCATAGTTCATCATTGCTCGATATCATCGGGAACAGAATTCTGGCATTTCCAAAAGAAGCGGCTCTTAAAATGGCCCGGAGCTGGGTCATAAAAACATCGGGATTCCTCAGACAGTACCGGATAGCGCGAAGTCCAAGGGCAGGGTTTCTTTCATTGGAATCCGTCGAATTCGCCAGTGCTTTATCGCCGTTTATATCCAGCGTACGAATTACCACCGGTTTTGGGGCCATAATCTTTACAACATCTTTGTATTTTTCAAAAAGCTCTTCCTCACTTGGAAAAGTTCTGCGGCTTAAATATTGAAACTCGGTTCGGTAAAGTCCTATGCCGTCTCCGCCATGATCGATGGCGGAAAGAACCTCATCCGGAAGTTCGATGTTCCCCATGACCGGCACCTGAAAACCGTCAAACGTCTCGGCCGGAAGCTGGCTTCCCTTTAGCAGAACAACCTTATGGGCCTCGTATTTTGCCTTCCGTGCATTGAAATCGACAAGGGTCTGTTTCGTGGGATGAACGATGACAGATCCGCTTGTACCATCCACAATGATCAGGTCATCGTTTGCAATCGTCCGGGTGGCGCTGTCAACGCCCTGCACCGCAGGGATCTCAAGTGTTCGAGCAATGATGCTGGTATGGGAGGATCGACCGCCGCGGTCGGTTACGAACCCCTTGATTTGTTCCAGATTGATCTGACTGGTTTCTGCCGGGGATAAATCGTGGGCAATCAGTATCACCCGTTTGTCGATATTCTCGATATCCGCCTGTTTTACTCCTACCAGATTTCTCAGGATCCGGTCGGACACATGGACAATATCGGTTACCCTCTCCTTCAGATAGGTGTCTTCCATATTCCTGAACAGGGTCTTGACATTCGCCACCACCTTTCGAAGAGCCCATTCCGCATTGACCTGTTCTGCTTCAATAGTCTCGATGGTTTTTCCATAAAGCATCTTATCTTTCAGGAGCACCACATGGGTTTCAAGGATGCTGGCCGGCTGGCGATAAATTTCAGGCGTGTTTTTAATAATGACGTGGAGTTCATCCATCGCTTT
>CAZSON010000420.1:0-2604 GCA_964608375.1 uncultured Desulfobacter sp.
GGAATGTACAATCATTTTTTCGGGTTCACCGAAAAACCATTCAAGCTTGTACCGAATCCGGCCTATCTCTATTTGAGCCAAAGCCATGAAGAGGCCCTGGCCCATCTGACCTATGGCCTTTCACAGGGTGACGGCTTTGTCATCATCACAGGCGAGGTCGGAACCGGTAAAACGACCCTGTGTCGCGCCTTTTTGGACAAACTCGACGACAATACCGAAGCGGCATATATTTTTAACCCCAAACTGAACGCCGCTCAGCTACTGGCAGCCATTAACGCTGAATTTCGAATCCATTCCGATGCCAAAAACATAAAAGACCTCATCGACACCTTAAATACCTATCTGCTGGAACAAAAAACAAAGGGGAAAACGGTTATCGTTCTTATCGATGAGGCGCAAAACCTCTCGCAAGATGTCTTAGAGCAGCTCAGGCTGCTTTCCAATCTGGAAACCACCCGAGATAAGCTTTTACAAATAATCCTGGTCGGACAGCCCGAACTGGCCGATTTGCTCGACTCTCACGACATGCGCCAGTTGCGCCAACGTATGACATTAAATTGTCATCTGCAACCGTTGACCTTTCAGGAGACAAGCGCGTACATTCATCATCGCCTTCAGATCGCTTCAGAAAAATCTGCAATGAAATTTGACCGTGCGGTTCTGAAGGCAGTTTACAAATACTCCGGCGGAATCCCCCGTTTGATTAATATCGCCTGCGACCGGTCCCTGCTAAGCGCCTATGGGAAAAATCAGCCGACTGTTACAGGGCGCATCGCCAGACACGCTATCCGGGAATTATCCGGATCAAAAGTGTTCCAAAAGGGACGATTCAAAATCGGTTATAGAACAACTCCTGTCTTTCTGTCAGCCCTTTTCGTCCTGTTGATATTGATCCTTTACCGCCCTTCCATGCTCAACCATTACACTTTATTCAGCTCTCAAGTAAACCGGTCCGGTAAAATCAGGTTGCCGCTGCCGCTCGTGACACCACCGCCGATACCGAAGGGCTCAAAACCGATCCCTGCGACGCCACAGCCGGATGTACTTGTGGATATAGGGCAAAAGCCAAAACCGACGGCCCACGACCAACCAAAAAAACCCGGCCTGACCCAAGCCGCAGCAATTCCGGAAACATCGTCGGTTCCCCATGTGATAAAAGATCTATCCTCTGACTTTGAGCGTATCGACCCCCATATCCAAAGATCCCAGGCCCTCAAGGCTGCCATGGATTTATGGCATCCGGGAGCTGAAGTTCCTTCGGCTCTTAATACCATCGATGACGATCCAACTTTTTTTCGTCTTGCCTCCGCCCAAAACGGTCTCCTGAGCCATCCCATCACCTGTGATTTAAATCTGATAACAAAACTAAATCTTCCGGCGATTCTGACCATGCGCCCACCGGACGGCAACGCTATGGGATATGTTACGCTTTTAACGATTGCCGATCGACAAATCATCCTGCAAAAAGGCACAACCCGAATCATGTTAGACCCGGCCACATTTGCGACGCTTTGCACCGGACCGGCTTATGTGATCTGGAAAAATTTTGTCGCTATTAAAGGAACCGTCCCGCTAAAGTCGTCCCGGGATTCCGTTCTCAAACTCAAGCTGCACCTGCGGGATATCGGGTTTAAAAACATCGATATCCGCCCCGTGTACGATGCTGCCACCCGACAGGCGATCAAAGCCGTCCAAGCCAGACACGGCCTTCAGGTCGATGGCATCGTTGGATCGTTAACCAAAATCGCGCTTTACAATGAAAAAAAAGCACTGCCTATACCCCATATCATTAGCGGCATAAAAGACGGAAAAGATTCGTAAAGACCAAAAGGGATAGCAATTGAGCTCTATATTAGAAGCCCTTAAAAAACTGGAAACTGAATCACCGGATGTACCCGGCACCGGTATGTGGCGATGGTCGGCAGAGTCAACTGCAGCCGCCTATCCGCGTATCAGAAACATCCGTCGCATAAATCCAAAGGTTTTGATCCTTTCAGGTATCGCCCTGGTGTTGATATTGATCGCCGTATTCGGCCTGACATGGCTTCACCGCTCACAACCGGTACCGATTGCTTCATCCGGACCAATCGCCCCAAAACCGGCGCGGAAAGATGCCATATCGTCACATCAAACCATTCAAAATACTGCGCCGTTGAGTCAAATCTCACCTTCAGGTGGCACCCTGGTCAATACGCCTACCTCAAAAATCGTACCACCACCCGCAAAGGCCGCTCCGCCAACCGTTGCCCTTGAAACTCCGCCGCCGGTGCCGCAAAAGACCGCTATAAAACCATCCTTCTCCAAACCGGTCCGGCGGCCCCTGGCAGCCGAACCGAAAACCGATGAAGCCGTTTCGTCAAAAGCGCACAATGCACCGCCCGCAGCGCCTGAAATTTCCGCCAAACCGTATCATGGCAATTCACCGATAAAGGTGCAGGCCATTGCCTGGTCCGACAATCCGGCCCAACGTCTGGCCGTCATCAATGATACCGTTGTGCGGGAGGGCCAATTTATCGGAGATATATCGGTTGTGGGTATCCAGCCGGAAAAAATTATCATTCGAAAAGGAGGGGAAATGTGGGAACTGATATTTCGACATCAATA
>CAZSON010000421.1:0-2593 GCA_964608375.1 uncultured Desulfobacter sp.
TGTAAGCGAGGCGGGGGCAGCCGGATAAGTGAATCTTTCGGCCGGTGGTGTGGGAGGGGCGCTCAGCGATGAGTGTCCCTATCCCGATAGCCTTCCGATTCCAGGTGGTTCGACAACAAAGTTCGCCATTCTCCGATGAAAGCTTCGTAGGCTGATTCTGAGAAACCCGAGACAAACGCTTCACCGGTCGCAGATAGCGCAATGTACTTGTAGCCTACTTCGACTTCTGACTTGCCTGTTGCCAGTTCCCGACACTTCACTCTGATAACACCCACTTTTTCACCTGGTTCTATCTTGTAGAATTCCACCAGGCAGGCCGCTCGATCGTATTTCTTTACCACCCAAATGGCCTCGGCTGTGCCGTGATCGTGGCTTTTCGTGAGGAACACATAGTCTTCTGCTAGCTCGGGCGTACCCATGACATTGCGGTAGTCCCAACCTGGCACCCAAAGCTTTTCACCTTCGGGACTAAATAGCGGGAATAACTCGGCGACGGGTACCGCCATTTCGAAGGTCTTCGTATGATGGACGGTCTTCATGCTTCTCCATTGGGCGCTAACGCTCAGCCTAAGATGCGGCGGCTTTTAACCGTTGCGGTTAATGCCAAGCGTTATATTTCTTCCGACAAATCAATCCATTTTCCTTCTGTAAGAGGCTTCAAATCGGCAGGTTTTAGCTGAAAAACGGCAAAAGGAGTGCCTGCCGCAGCCCAGATCGTTTCATATTTTTTTAAATCCGCATCCAAGAGGGTTTCCAAAGGTTCATTATGACCCACAGGCGGGACACCACCGATTGCATATCCGATTTTATCTTTAACAAATTTACCATCCGCTTTTTCAAGTTTTAAACCGGTCGACTTTTGGATTTTTTTCACATTAACTCGATTTGAGCCGGAAGCAATGATTAGAATTGGACGATCCGTTTTCTTCTCTTTGAACACAAGTGATTTAGCAATCTGCGGTACTGTACATCCAATGCTATCAGCAGCTTCTTGCGCGGTTCTTGTTGAACCGGGTAGTTCCCTGATCGCAAATGAGAATCCCATATCAGAAAGGAATTCCTGTACACGCTTCGCACTCTTACTTAATTCTGATGCCATGAATTTGTCCCTTCTAAAGTATCGCTATGACGACAGCAACAGCATTGCTCAAGGTGTACCTTTAGAACCCTCAGTACATCAAAGTTGTAGACTTGTCCGTGTTCTTTATAAGGTAAGCCAAATAGTTGGGCACTCCTGTGAAGTCGTGATTCTATCATACTTGAATTTCAGAGTATTGATAAAATCGATTTGGCTGTTTTCATTTAGAGTTTATTTTCTCGGCCAAAATACATAGAATCTCATACATTATTGTTGCCGCGATCAGGGCGGTATTACCGGATGAATCAAATGGTGGTGAAACCTCTACGACGTCAGCACCAACAAGGTTCAACCCTCTCAATCCACGTATTAATCCCTGTGCCTCTGTCGTAGTCAGACCACCAATCTCCGGTGTTCCTGTACCAGGAGCGTATGATGGATCAAGACTGTCAATATCAAAGGAAACATAGGTTGGGCCTTTACCAACCACGCGCCATACCTCAGTTATTACTTTTTCAACTCCAAGCTTATTAAATTCCTCTATATACACAATTCGGATGCCATGTTTGGGACCAAACTCCCAACATTCATCATCATTTGCGGTCCCTCGAATCCCTATTTGAATAGTTCTCTTTGGCTCCAGTAGCCCTTCCTCGACAGCTCTTCGGAAGGGAGTCCCATGACTGTATTTGGAATTCATCTCCTCATCGCAACAATCCGTATGGGCATCAATATGTACCAGGCCAACAGAGTGATCTACTGCAATGGCTCGCATAATCGGCAGAGTAATTGAGTGATCTCCACCGACGCTTATGGGGACAATTCCAGATTTATGAAGTACTTCATAGAAACCTGTTATATCTGCATGGCTGGCTACAACATCAAATATTTGTTTAAAATGAACATCACCGACATCAGCTACCCTGCACAATTTATATGGATTTATTCGCGTGACATGGTGGATAGTGCGCATCATGCTCGACATGTCTCTTATCTGCCTTGGACCTTGACGTGCACCCGATCTAGCTTCAACGGCACCATCATAGGGTACGCCAACAAGGGCAATGTCCAGACCGTCCAGGTTGGTTGCGAAAGGAGTTCTTAAAAACGTAGGGATTCCGCTATAACGCGGTTCATTCATGGGATTATACACGTTTTCTACCATATTGTCTCCTTATGTCACTGCCCTCCAAGGGATGGCTTATTGCCGCAGTCCCAGTTTCACCGGTTGACACAACCAGGTTCGGGGAGCTAAGCGAAAAAACCTAAACTTGTGTGCCAATCTGCGTGCAAACTATTGTTGTGTGCCGGGTTTGACTCGGCTGCTAAATGGCAATGTCCGGTATTGTGACACAAATATTGGACAAAGTCCATACCCAGCCTGATGGAGGCGAAGGGAAGAGATTTCCAAACCCGGCGGCCTTGAGCAGCCGAATCGCCGTATACGGACCCGTTATGTACGGTGGTGTGGGATGGGGGAGCTGTGAAGCTCCCCCCTATCCCGATATAACATTG
>CAZSON010000422.1:0-2585 GCA_964608375.1 uncultured Desulfobacter sp.
TCGTTCACAAATGACTTTTTACGAGACTGTCAAGTTTGACACCTGATATTTTACGGAAAGCCGCATCAGGCAAAGGGTAAAAAGAAATTTTTCCAGAAAAAATCGATGATTAATGCTCTGACAACGGCACCAGCCCTGAAATAAACCTAAACGGCTGGTTTTTCAAAGGTATCATTCCTGGCCGATCGTTGCCTTGATCACCTTAAATCCTTCTTGTTCAAAAGCAGAGGCGATTTCATTTTGAAGTTCTTTGTCCGGTGTCAGGGCCACCATGTACCCGCCGCGGCCCCCACCGGTCAATTTAGCCCCCAAGGCGCCCATCTGGATGGCCTTTTCACATAAGTAGATCAATGTTTGATGGGAAAGATCCATTTCAATCAGGATCTGATGGTTGGCGGTCATGATATCGCCGACTTTATCTAGGTTATATGCTTCCAGCGCCTGTTTCATCTCCTTGACTTGGTCTCGAATCGTCTTTAGTCGCGACAAAAACAGCTCCAGATCTCGCGCTTCTTCCCTTTCAACGAATATGTCCAATTTGGAGGTATCTGCCGTCACCCCGCTGTTGGCCAGCACCACTCTCAGCGGCGCTTTGATTTTGATTTTTTCAAACCTCTTTTGCTTATTTTTGATCTGATATAATATCAGACCTCCATAAGTCGAGGCGGTATTGTCAACACCGCTTGGGGTTCCGTGGTAGGCAAATTCGCCTTCCCAGCCCACCTGGTTGATCTGTTCAACTCTGTACCCCAGCTTGAATTCGTCATTTAATGCCCGGGCCAAAGAAACACAACTCGCGGCACTTGCCCCCACCCCGCTTCCGGCAAGAAGAGAGCCGCCATAGGTGATTTTAAGCGGCGTCTTTTTGATATCGACTTTCATCACCTCTAAGATCCGATTGATGGAATCGATTTGCTGGCTTGCCTTCTTGTTCTTGTAGCCGGGTACCTCCTGGCGATTGTCTTCCAGAACCCATCCTTCGCCTTCAATCGGCTCGACTGAAGCCTCGGTGTAAAAAGGGAGGGAGGCCACGATCGCCGGGACCTCCCGCAAAACAAACTGATCTCCGATAAGAATTGTCTTTCCAAAAGCGGTTCCTTTGCCCATGTGATTCTCCTTGGTTTTAACGATTTTGGTTTTAGTTTTTCATCCAGGATTGATCGTGCCCGTTTGATTTTGAGTAGAAATATTATGTGTTTAGAATGCGCTCCATTTCCTCGATGAGTTCTTCTTCTTTTCCGATCGGGATGGTCGTGGCCGCCGTCAGACTGTGGCAGGCATCGGAAAATCCGCCCAGACGATGGGTTGCTTCAGGAAGCAGCAGATCCAGACCCAAGGCATTTCCGGATCGAATCTCCTTTTGCATATCGGCCGAAACGCGCATGGAAATTTTAGCCTCGTTAAACGTAATCGATCCGAACCCCGGAATTTCATTGGGAATCCTCATGAAACCGGCGATATATTTTTGAGGATCAAAGATGTTTGAATCCTTATGCACATCACAAAAGGCCCCGATCATCTTAACCCCCATCGGGGAAAATCGATCCGCTACATGAAACCATTGAATTCGGGGGGTCTGATAAAGTTCTCCCTGCCGCAGGCGGTTGATTTGCGCTTTGAAGACATTTTCCTGGATCGCTTTTAGTGTTTCAAACATTTGATCGGCATCACTGAAAAACCCCTCCAGGCATACCCGAACCCCCATCTCAGGCCCCTTCTGATAATAACCGGCCGCTCCGAGTGTATCCAAATAGGTCCACAGCTTCTCACCGGGCATCATTCCGCGTGAGGTTTTAAACAGATACGTTTCACCGCTGCTCTTTGCTCTGATTTCCATCAATCCCTGTTTCTCCGCCTCCAGGACCACCAGGCGGTTCTGATCAAACAGACGACCTTCAACCAAAAATTGATCCCCCACCGCACCGATCGAAGCGACAAACGCCAGATCCTGATTTGCCAAATCCCAGGTTTTTGCAAACAAGTAGCATGTCGTCGAAGCGGTAATATCCCGATCCCCTTTTAATCCGAAAAGTTCCGGGTCGAGGTTATGCACCATCGGGTCTTTTGCCGGATTGGCTTTATGATGATCCAGGATCAGCACCAGATTATCACCTTTATTTAAATCTGAAATCAATGGGGCAATCCGACCGGCAAAATCGGTAAACACAATCAGGCTCCCTTTTTGTTCAAAAACCTTTTTAAGCACCGCCGGATACGGTTTTTCCAGGCAAAACTGCCGGATCGCATAGCCCTGCCTCTCAAATACCGCTTTGAGAATCGCCCCCGAACTGAGTCCATCGGTGTCGTTGTGGTGAAAAATTTGAACGGCTTTTTCCGGCCAGCGTCTGATTTCTGAAATGGCCTGCGCCATCGCTTCGATCAATTGATTCAGCATTTTTCTCCCATCCAAGTTTGACAGGCTCTAAACAAGATCATATTACGCACTAAATGACCATAAAAATTCCGGTGTTCGGCCCGAAGGTGGCCTTTGGGTTTTGACATCAAATCATTCCTTATATGCTTTTTCCCCCAAATGAACAATGACGCTCAATCAAAACCTATTTTCTGCTCGATATCAATAAAAG
>CAZSON010000423.1:0-2572 GCA_964608375.1 uncultured Desulfobacter sp.
GCTCTGATTTAACTTCCCTCACAATCCGGATTTTCCATTTTTGGTTTCCGATTTGGCTTTTCCGGATTAGGCTTGCCGGATATTTTTTGATTTGAGGATGATGCGGGCATCCGCAACAACGCATCTTTCAGACGAGCAGATCACCGGGTTCAGGTCGAAGGAGTCGATCTGTTCGCCGAGTTCGGTCATCAGACTGGAAAAGCGCTTCACCGTTTTTACCAGTCGATCCATATCGATCGGTTCAGATCCTCTGTAACCCTCAAGGATTTGGTGAGCCTTTAGGTTTCTAATCATCGAGTGGACATCGGCTTGACTTAACGGGGCCATCCTCAAGGATATGTCCTGGTAAATTTCAGCCTCTCTGCCGCCAAATCCAAGAAGAATGACAAGTCCGAATTGACGGTCTATTTTTGCGCCGATGATCAACTCCACTCCACTGACCATTTCTTCAACCAGCATCCCTTCAAAACCGTCAAATTTACTGAAGTGATTAAACGCATCAATTAATCCATGCCTGTTTTCAATTCCGACCACAACCCCACCTGCATCTGATTTGTGAATCAGGTCGGTGGAAATCACTTTTACTACCACCGGATAGCCGATGGCCGACGCAGCATCGGTCGCTTCGGCTTGGGTCTTAACTATTTTTGATCGGGGAATATCAAATCCGGTTAAATCCAGGATGCGCTTTGCGTCAGGTTCCAAAACCCATCCGGATCTTTGAGATGAACGTAGTATATTGCGGATTTCTGATTTTAACACGGTTGACACCTCTTCAAAGCCTCAACCATTAGAACCGCCCCTTCGATGGACGAGGAAACGGGGACCTGATTCAGCTCAAACCCTTCGATCAGCATGCGGTATTTTTCCACATGGGGAACATAGGCGACCATCGGCTTGCCTTCGCGCTGGTAGACATAGCTCAGTCGTGCGCCGAGATCCAAACTGATACCCGGTGAATAAGGCAGAAGTAAAATGAGGACCGAGTCGATATCCGGGGCACTGCTCAGTCCGTTGGCAGCCGCTATAAAGTCATCATCCGTGGCACTGCCTGTCAGATCGATCGGATTGGCGACAGATGCAATGGATCTGATCGGTTGTGAGAGCCTTTGGCGGATTTGTGTCTGTGTGATTTTGGTGAGCGTCGGCACAAAAATCCCGTGGTTTTCACAGACATCCACAGATAATGCTCCATGTCCGCCACTGGCGGTTATAATGCCTACTTTCCCTTCGATCGCATTTGAATAACAGCTCAACGACTCTGAAAACGAAAGCATTTCGAGTTCGTTTTTTGCCTCTACGATGCCATGTTGGGAAAGGATTTCGGAAAAAACTCTGTAATCCCCGGCCATGGACGCTGTGTGACTGGAAACAGCTCGGATACCTCCGGGGCTTTTCCCTGCTTTCAGGACAATAACCGGCTTGGAAACCTGGCCGGCTGCCTGAACAAATTTGCGGCCTTCATTTTTTTTAAACCCTTCAATATAAAAAGAAATCACCCTTGTATTGGGATCATCGGCAAGATAATGAAGCATATCTATTTCACCGATAACCGCTTTATTTCCAATGCTGACGGCAAGGGATAACCCGACCCCCTGTTCAGCAAATTTGACCATCTGATCGACCAAAACCCCGCCGCTTTGACTGACAACAGCAACACTGCCGGGTTCAGGCCGAATGAGGCGTTCGCTCGGCAGGAAAAAGGTATCGAACGTTGATGGAGAATAAATTCCGAGGCAATTGGGCCCAATAAAAGGGAAATCCGCATCATGGGCGAGAGCGATCAGCTGGTCCTGTAACTCTTTTGCTCCGATTTCGGCAAATCCACCTGAAATCACGACTGCTCCGCCCACGTCGTTTTCAATACACCGCTTCAAGATATTCGGTACGTGCTCTGCGCGAACGGCAATGACCGCCAGGTCGATCTTGGCCGGGATTTGTGAAATATCTGAATAGACCCTGTCCCGATGGAGCCGTCCGCCTCTTGGATTCACCGGGTAAACTTTGACCGGATATCGGAGCTGGATTTTATTGTATATCACATTGGCCGCATGAGAATTGTTTGTCAGTGAAACACCGATTACCGCAATGGTTTTGGGTTGAAACAGAGGCTTTAAATTCAATGGTAAACCTGAATTAAGGTTGAAATTATACAAAAAAATGGCTGAACGTTTTTTTAAAACATCATAGGATTATGTAAGTGGTTTGTCAATTGAACTAGGATATCATGAATTAGGGGTTCGACACTATGCTGATTTACAACAAACGCAAGCTGAAGGAAAGCTACACTTTATATGGAGCCCCAAGTAGTGAACATCCATTCTTCAGCCCAATGATTAGATATTACCCAGGTTTTGATGACTACTGATAAAAAATTGAATTGAATTGATAAGAATTCCCTTTTTCGGATCGAAGCAGGGGAAAACTTAAAGTTGGGCGCGGTAACCGAATGCATCCCAATATACATTGGAATCATTAAAAACGGCAATCATTATCCGGCAACCGAAGACATGGACTCATATAACGGCAAACCGGTCGTATTGTCAAGAAAGCGTTTTCCGCTAAACAGGCT
>CAZSON010000424.1:0-2572 GCA_964608375.1 uncultured Desulfobacter sp.
GGCATCTCCCCGAATAAACGCCCGGTTAATCTTATCTTTCAACATCTTGCTCTCTTTCCGCTGATGAATGTAGGCGCGAACATCGCATTTGGCTTGCAACGCCGGGGTGAAAAGAAGACAATCATCAAGGAGAAAATAGAAAAAATTTTAAACCGGGTCGATCTGGCAGGGTTTGGCGACAAAAAGATCGATCAGCTTTCAGGGGGACAAAAGCAACGGGTCGCCATAGCCCGCTGTCTGGTGCTCGAGCCGGCCGTACTGCTATTGGACGAGCCGCTAGGCGCCCTGGATCTCAAACTCAGAGAACAGATGAAAGTGGAGCTGAAAAAACTGCAGGCAAAAGTGGGGACTACGTTTGTTTATATCACCCATGATCAATCTGAAGCACTTGTTATGTCAGATGCGGTTGCCGTGATGAATCGAGGCGGATTTGAACAGATCGGTACGCCCAAAGAGCTCTACCATACGCCAAAAACCACTTTTGTAGCCCAATTTGTGGGGGATAATAACCGGTGGGCCGGCCGGGTACGTCGGATAATAGGGTCTGGAAATTTATCATCCACCGCTGAGCTTGAAACTGTAGATGGCACCCTGTTTAAAACCAGACTGGATAAATCGATCCCGACAGGTGCAGAGGTGGATCTGTTTTTAAGACCGGAGGCCATGTTAATTCAGCCTGAGCCGGGCATAGCAAATCTGAATCGATTCAAGGTAGTGGTCCGATCGATTCTTTTTGACGGTGCGAACAGTCGATTGCTGGCAAATCCCCTTGATGCAGACGACGAATTGCTGATCGCTTTACCGCAGAACCGGCAGTACGACCATATCCGGGTAAACGACCGGATCGAGATCGGATGGGATGAAAGTTCAGGCATCTGTTTTCCGAAGGGATGATCGATAAAAATGATCAATCAAAAAAAATGGGCGCTCCTTTTTTTCATCAGCCCGGTGTTGCTGTGGCTGGTGTTGTTGATCGTTCTGCCCCATATCGATCTTTTTATCATGTCGTTTCGCATGGAAAATGAAAATGGCGCTATGGTATGGAGTCTTTCCAATTATCTCAATTTTTTTGATGAACCGATCTACTGGCTGACGTTTGTCAGAACTGCTGTTTATTCGATTCTCGTCACCCTCTTAACCTTTATTATTGCCCTCCCTCTCGCCTTTTATATCGTGAAAGTCGTCCATCCCCGGTTTCAGGGTTTTCTCATGATGCTGGTGCTGCTCCCTTTCTGGGTTTCTGAACTGGTGCGGGTGTATGGTTGGATGATTCTGCTGCGAGAAAGCGGTGTCATCAATCATTTTCTAACTCAACTCGGGATATTAAAGGCACCGGTAGAAATGCTTTATAATGATGCTTCAATGATTTTGGGGCTGGTCTATACGTCCATGCTCTTTATGGTGGTTCCGATCATTTCCGTTTTAGAGAGTCTGGATGACAGCCTCATCGAAGCGGCGTATGATTTGGGAGCCAACATGTGGTCCATTCTTTTCAAAATTATCATCCCTCATGCAACCCCCGGTATCGTTTCCGGCGCCATTGTCGTTTTCATGCTTACGTTAGGGAATTATTTGACCCCCAATCTGATGGGGGGTAAAAACTCTTTATGGTTTACCGAGCAGATTTACAATCAATTTATTGCCAGTTTTAATTGGAACCAGGGATCGGCATTTGGTTTTCTGCTCCTTTTTCTCTCTTCACTGGTGGTCTGGCTCGGACTAAAATTGACCAGGCAAAATTTAAAAAAGGTCGTGCAATGATTCGCTCCCTGCCACGCACCCGCGCCTATACGATCAGTTTCAAGCTCTACATTTTTTTGTATTTTGTTTTTCTGTTTGCACCGTTGTTCGTCACGTGTGTTCTGGCATTTAATGATTCCCAGTTTCCTTCGCTGCCATGGAAAGGGTTTACGATTCAATGGTTTACGGCCGACAGGCTGGAACGGGTGGGAATTTTTCATGATCAAATCAATCTGGACAGTATTTGGGTGAGTGCACGCGTCGCCTTTTTTGTAACCCTGCTTTCGGTGGTGGTCGGCACCTGCGCCGCCTTTCTTTTCGAACAGGAGGATTTTCGTTATAAGCAATTTCTCTACTTTCTGATGCTTTCTCCCCTGGTAATTCCCGGTGTGATTCTCGGGATTTCCATTTTGATGTTCAGTAATACACTTGGCACCTTTTTTGAAGAAAGCTGGCGTTTGGATGTAGGGCTTTTCCGGCCCGGCTTCTGGCTGGTCGTTTTAGGTCAATTTTCTTTTATCGCAACCTTGGTAACACTTGTGGTTTCAGCCCGGTTAAAGAAGTTTGACCGAACGTTAGAGGAAGCCGCGTCCAATTTGGGCGCAAACCGCTCTGAAGTAATCTGGTATATTACCCTGAAATTTCTACGACCGGCTATCATCGGATCGGCGGCAGTGGCTTTTCTGATGTCTTTTGAAAATTTTAACACCACCCTGTTTCTGGTCGGGTCCGAGGCAACCCTCCCGATAAATCTCTATCTTCAGGTCCGCGATGGCAGCACGCCTGTCATCAATGCAATCTCATTTCTCCTCATTGTCGGGACATCTACGGC
>CAZSON010000425.1:0-2562 GCA_964608375.1 uncultured Desulfobacter sp.
TCTGCAGGGAATGCAAGGTACTTCAAGCAGTCCTGGATGAGAATTAGGAAAAATATAACTTAGAACTTGGCGGAGTATAAGCTTGCCTTTCTTACGGCTTAACTTCATTTAACTGATCAAATGAGCGAATATATCGAACATGATAAGGACCACATTTCAGTGGGTCTTGTGGAGAAGAAATATTTCACCTTCGCAAACCCGAATAACAAGATGATACTGGAGCACGGTTCACAGCTCGGCCCGGTCACTCTTTTGTATGAAACATATGGAACGTTAACCCCGAAGAAGGATAATGTCATCCTCATTTTACATGCGCTTTCAGGAGATTCCCATGCGGCTGGCTATTATACCGAGAAGGATCCAAAGCCCGGCTGGTGGGATATTATGGTGGGCCCTGGAAAGGGAATCGATACAGATAAGTATTTTGTCATCTGCTCCAATATGCTTGGAAGCTGTATGGGCTCCACCGGCCCATCTTCCATCGATCCAGAAACAAATAAACCCTACGGAATCGATTTTCCCTTTGTAACAATCGGCGATATGGTCAGTGCACAGAAAATGCTGCTTGACCATTTGGGCATACAGCAAATTCTTTCCGTCATAGGAGGGTCTATCGGGGGAATGCAGGTCCTGGAATGGTGTGTAAGATATCCGGATATGATTACATCGGCCATACCCCTTGCGACGACTACAAAACACTCAGCACTGGCCATCGCTTTTAACGAGGTGGCAAGGCAGGCAATCATGGCCGATCCGAAATGGAACAACGGAGACTATTATTTAGGAGAAAACCCGGATCTCGGCTTGGCAATCGCACGGATGGTGGGACACATTACCTATCTTTCCGATGAGTCCATGCGGCTAAAATTTGGCCGGCGGCTTCAGAACAAGAAGGATTTTTCGTTTAACTTCGATGTAGATTTTCAGGTAGAAAGTTATTTACGTCACCAGGGAACAAAGTTTGTAGAACGCTTTGATGCCAATTCTTTTTTATACATCACGAAAGCTGCCGATTACTATGATCTGGAAAAACAGCACGGCAACGACTCCGCAGTAAAGGCTTTTTCCAAGACAGATGTGAAATTTCTGGTGGTTTCCTTTACTTCGGATTGGCTATATCCGACCTATCAATCCAAAGCCATGGTCAAGGCCATGAAAAAAAACGGGTTGGATGTAAGTTTTTGTGAAATTGAAGCCCAATGGGGACATGACGCCTTCCTCCTCCCAAACCAACGGCTCACCTCCCTGATGAAAGGTTTTTTGGAACGTGTTTACAACGAAAACCGATAACCATAATGTGCGTTTTGATGTTCGGATCATCGCTTCGTGGATTGAACCCTGCACAAAGGTGATCAGTCTCGGATGTGGTGAAGGGGATCTGCTTTACTTTCTTAAAAAGAACAAGCGGATCATCGGCACCGGAATCGATAATAACGAAGACAAGGTCGCTCGATGTATTGAAAGGGGCCTGTCTGTTCTTCAGGGAGATATTAACGAAGAGATCTCCGATTACCCGGATGGCGCTTTTGATTATGTGGTTCTTAGCCAAACTCTTCAACAGATCTACGAACCCTCAAAATTGATCCGGGCCATGCTGCGAATCGGTAAAAAAGTAATTCTCAGTTTTCCTAATTTTAGCCATTGGCGTATACGATTACAGCTTCTGTTTACTGGCTATGCCCCTGTTAGTCATCAGCTTCCCTTTCAATGGTACGACACGCCAAATATCCGCGTTATCACAATCAAGGATTTCCGGAAATATTCTAAAAAAGTTGGATTTACAATTTTGAAAACGGTGGCTGTCAACTCAAACGACCGCAACAAACAGGGGAATATTATTAAATTTCTTCCCAACCTACTGGCCACTTACGGTATTTTCATGGTTACGAACGGGAGATCTTAATCTAATTTATCAGTTACATTAAAACGGGGGTGAAAAGATGACAACAGAATACCAATTTACAGGACTTAAAGTGGGACAAACGGTTCCGGATTTTGAAATGGATACCTATGATCCAGCCGAGTATTATTTTGGAAAGATTTCTTTTGAACAATTAAAAAAAGAAGGAAAATGGACCATACTCTTTTTCTATCCAGCAGATTTTACCTTTGTCTGAGCGACCGAGTTTTCTGCTCTGGCAGAGCGGCATGAAAAATTTAAGGCCCTTGGCGCCGAAGTAGTGACCGTTAGCACCGACACGCAATTTGTCCACCTTGCGTGGAAAAGAGAGGAAAAATCCCTTGAAAATGTAAAATTTCAAATGGCTGCTGACCCAAACGGGAAAGTATCAAAATTGTTTGGTGTCTATGATGAAAATACCGGACTTGATTTGAGGGGAGCATTTATCATTAACCCGGAGGGAACCTTATTGAATGCGGAGATCAATTTTTACAACCTCGGTAGAAATGTCGATGAATTATTGCGAAAGTTAAAAGCCAATATCTACCTTGCAGCGCACAAAGATGAAGGCTGCCCGGCCCAGTGGAAAAAGGAGGGAGACAAAACGCTTAAACCGTCAGAAGACCTCGTCGGAAAGGTGTTTGAGGCCCTTGAATAGATAA
>CAZSON010000426.1:0-2555 GCA_964608375.1 uncultured Desulfobacter sp.
AACATCCCCTGATTTTAAAGATCTGGGGACATATGAAAATCATTAAAGGAGACTAAAAGCCATTTAATCACATTATTTGACCCAGGTGGAGAGATGACATCATGGTGAAGATTGAGAAGTTTGACTTTACACCGATTCTGGGGTGGTCTATCACCCGCTACGATATGTTCACCACCTGTAAACGGAAATATTATTACCAGTATTACGCTAAGTATGACCCGGAATTTAAAAGAGCAAAAATTGATGCGCTCAAAAAACTGACCTCGATTCCGCTTGAAATCGGAAACATTGTGCACGATACAATTTCTGCGGTTCTCAAACGACTTCTAAAGTCACGCCGCAGGATCGATCCGCAGCGATTCGATGCTTTTGTTGAGAAAATGGCGGAAACGAACTGCAAGAGCAAAACCTTCTTCGAAGTTTACTACAGCGAAATGGCCTCGGTTGGGCCTGCGGATATCCTCTCGGGTATCAATGAATGTTTGGAGGCCTTTCTGGGCAGTAGCAGATTTGAGTGGATAAAAGATCAGGCCGTTGCCGGTAAACATGACTGGCTTATTGAACCTCCCGGATACGGAGAAGCGCGAATTAACGACTTGAAAGTATATTGTAAAGTTGATTTTCTGTTTGTTATAGATGGAAAGATTATAATTTTGGACTGGAAGACCGGAAAAAGGGATAAGGATAAGCACAGAAAACAGCTGTTTGGGTATTGCACCTGGGCGGCCCATCGTTTGAAGGCGTCTGCGCCGGATATCAACGCCGCCATTGCCTATCTCAGGCCATCCTACGAAGAAGTCGACCTGTTTCCATCTACCGAGGACCTGAAATCATTCAATGAACGCATCCGTGTTGAAACAGAGCAAATGAATGCCTTCTGCAGCGAAGTTCAGGAAAATATACCGAACGACAAAGCATCATTTCCGATGATTCCCCAATCGGTATTCTGCCATTATTGTAATTTCAAAGAACTGTGTGATAGAATTTAACAATCGCTTTCATTGAGTTTCAGGCACCTATTTATCCAGATCCATTTTACCCGGGTTGAGAATGTTATTGGGGTCGAGGGTTTTCTTTAAAGCGCGCATCGTTCGCATTGCCACCGGATCATGTTCCAGGGTCATAAACCTTGCCTTTGTAATGCCGATGCCATGCTCACCGGTCAGCGTACCGCCGAGTTTGCAGGCGAGCTCATGCAGTTCCTGCAATACCTGATCCAGCCGTTTCACCTGGTCCGGATCGGACCGATCGTACAGTACAATCGGGTGGAAATTTCCGTCTCCCGCGTGGCCGAAGTTGAGGATGAGCAGATTGTATTTTTTTGATATCGCCTCTACCTTGCGGAGGAACTCGGCAATACGCCCCATCGGCACTGTCACATCTTCGGATGCCAGATTCTTTGACACACTTCCCACCAGGCCGCCCAGAGATTTTCGAACCAGCCACAGGCGTTCGCCGTCTGCAGCCGAATATGCGGTTTCGATATTACGGACATTGCACCTGTTGAACCGGGTGATTAACCCCTCCATCTGATACTTCACATCCACCTTTGTATTGCCGTCTGTTTCCGCCAGGATCATCGCCTCCACCTCAGGCAGTTGGAGATCGGTATGCTTTCGGACCACTGAAATGGTATTAGCGTCGATCAGCTCTAAAACACTCGGCGTCACACCGGAATGCATGATCAGGGTGACCGCTTCACCGGCGTCTTCCAGGCGGTCGAAAGAGGCCATTGCCGTGGCCAACTCTGTCGGCTTAGGAGATACCTTCAACGTGATTTCCGTCACCACACCAAGCGTTCCCTCGGAGCCAACAAAAAGGCGTGTCAGATCATACCCGGATGAACATTTCATTGTTTGTGATCCGGTACGCATCACCTCACCGTCTGCCAAAACCACCTCCAACGCCAGAACATAATCCCGCGTTGTGCCGTATTTAGCACCCCGCAATCCGCCGGCATTGGTGGCTACATTTCCGCCCAGGGTGCAGACCTTGCCGCTGGCCGGATCAGGTGGATAAAAAAAGTTGTATGGCGCCAGGGTCCTCTGGAGATCCGCGTATATCACGCCAGGCTGCGCAACGACCAAGCGGTCGGGTATACTGATTCGAAGGATCTGATTCATCCGGGACAGATCAAGCAATATCCCGGCTTTAACCGGAACCGAAAGACCCGCGAGACCGGTACCGGCTCCTCTGGGGACGATCGGAGTTCTATTTTTGTCGGCTAGCCTGAGAATCCTCGATATCTGGTCGGTCGATGAAGCCCAGACCGCACAATCAGGCCGGCTTCGATATTCCGAAGCATCGTATGAGTAGGAAACCAAATCAATTACTTTATCCGTAAAATTCTCTTTACCGACGATCCCGATCAACCCTTCCTTTATGATGTCCTTCATACCGCGATTCTTCTCCTTTTTCTTCACACTTTTTCAATGAGCGAGTTTGGAAGCTATTTCAAATTGCAGCGGCAAAATATCGTTCCATATCGGTTTTGTAATAAGTTATAGTCTATATCGATTTTGATCCTGCAATACAACCGCTCTATTTTTTAACCC
>CAZSON010000427.1:0-2527 GCA_964608375.1 uncultured Desulfobacter sp.
TGGAGAAACTATCACATTAAGACAAAAAACACAAAGTTCTTCTTATATCCCAATGCCGGAACACAAGTCTCGATTATTTGATTTGAAGTGCCATGCAACCCAAATGCCATGCTCATCTCTGCATTTCGACAAGATAGCAGGGTGAATGCGTTCGCAATTTCGGTTCAAAGATGAAAATCGGCATCGCATGGTCTTATCTTGATTTGACGGAACGAATGGACTATGCTCAGTTTAAGCATAAAAAAGGCTCAACCGGGGGTTATTCCCCAATTTCGTTCACGCCCAATTTAAGGTAAGTACCATTCAGGGTAAGGAAAATGAAACAGTTTGACACAATTATCATCGGTACCGGACAGGCCGGGCCGTCTCTGGCAGCTAAACTGGCCGGAGCAGGAAAAAGGATCGCCATCATCGAACGTAACCTGTTTGGAGGTACCTGTGTCAATACCGGTTGCATCCCTACCAAGGCCCTTGTTGCCAGTGCCCGTGCCGCCTACATGGCCAGACGCGCTTCCGACTTCGGTGTGATGATCGACGGATCCATCACCGTCGACATGGAAAAGGTCAAAGCGCGTAAGGACCGCCTCGTCGGTTTATCCAACGCGGGTCTGGAAAAATGGCTCAAGAATATGGAACACTGCACGGTTTACGAGGGCCACGCTCGTTTTGAAGCCTCTCACACGATTCGTCTTGGAGAAGAACATTTGACGGCGAACGAAATTTTTATCAATGTGGGCGGACGCGCATTGATCCCGTCGTGGCCCGGTCTTGTAAACGTGGACTACCTGACCAATTCCAGTATGATGGCAATCGACTTTCTGCCGGAGCATCTGATTATCGTCGGCGGAAGTTATATCGGGCTGGAATTCGGTCAAATGTACCGGCGTTTTGGGAGCAAGGTGACCATCGTTGAGAGGGGATCGCGTTTGATTAAACGTGAAGACGAAGATGTCTCAAAGACGATTAAAGATATTCTGGAAAATGAAGGAATTAACATTCGGCTCAATGCCGAGTGCATCCATATTGAAAAACGAGGAGATCGTGTTAGGGTTGGAGTCAATTGTGAAAAAGGCGACCGGGAGGTGGAGGGATCCCATCTGCTATTGGCTGTCGGCCGCCGGCCCAACACGGATGATCTGGGCCTCGACAGCGCCGGCGTGAAAGTGGACAAAAAGGGCCATATTGTCGTAGACGATCAACTTCGCACCAATGTCCCCGGTGTCTGGGCGCTAGGCGATTGCAATGGGAAAGGTGCATTTACCCACACTTCATACAATGATCATGAAATCGTTGTCGCGAATCAGCTTGAAGATGATCCGCGCCGGATAAGTGACCGCATCCTTGCTTACGGCCTTTACATCGACCCGCCGCTGGGCCGTGCCGGGATGACAGAAGCACAGGTTCGAAAATCAGGACGGAAAGCGCTGATCGGCAAGAGACCGATGACAAATGTCGGCCGCGCCTCCGAGAAAAGTGAAACCCAGGGGTTTATGAAAATCCTGGTTGATGCCGAGACCAAAGAGATCCTGGGCGCAGCGATACTCGGCGTCGGCGGCGATGAAGTCATCCATTCTGTGTTGGATGTCATGTATGCTAAAAAACCGTGCACGGTGATTCAACGGGCCGTCCATATTCACCCGACCGTATCGGAGCTGATCCCCACCATGCTGGGCGAACTCAAACCGCTGGAATGACAGGTTAGGCCGTATCTTTCTTCCATTGATTTTGCCTTAATTAACCACAACTAATCGGGAGATGATTCAAAATTTTAGGCAAATATTATCCGTTTTTCGCTGGTTTGAAGGCGAGAAAAACCCCGACAAAATAATTTTTAAACACGCAGTCCGCTTTGAAACCTGCCATTTTCATCCAGCCTATCTGGTCCGATAAAGAGGCATCACGATCAAATTTTCGTCTGCGATCGATACTTTTTTGAATATCCTTTTCCTCGGCGCCCGCCTCGCGTACTTTCCTTAACCAGGTGGCCCAATACAGCTTTTCAAACCGGCCCACGCCCTTGACCTGATCAACGTTGATAAAGGTACCGCCCGACCGAAGTGCTCTATATATCCGCCGGAATAGCGCCCACTTCTCCGGATCGCTGATGTGATGGATTGACATGGCGGAAATTACCAGGTCAAATTTCAACCTGTAGTTAACCTGTGCAATATCCCCCTGAATATATTGGAATCTATTGGAAGATGCGGCAAAACGGTGGCGGGCGACTTCCAGCATTTCGCCGGCAAGATCATATAGCAGAAAGTTCGCATTCGGAAACGCTTCCAAAACGTGTTTGCAAAACAGACCGGTACCAGCCCCCAGATCGAGCACTTCAATCGCTTTTTCAGGTCGATACGGGATCAATTCTATTGCCGTATCAAAGATCTCGTTATAGCCCGGAATCGCCTTTTGAACCCACTGGTCGTAGCCATGCGCCACATCGTTGAATGCCTCGCCCACGGTTTTTCCTTTGGCCATGTCTGTTCCTGAAAACAATCTGTTATGGCTTGCCCAGTTCTGCAGAACG
>CAZSON010000428.1:0-2524 GCA_964608375.1 uncultured Desulfobacter sp.
GCCGGCGATTTTAACCATGGAGCACGCGGATAAATCTCCCGGCGCCATTTGAACCTGATATCGATAATATCGCCGGGCTCAGTTATCCCATATAGTGCTCCAAAGGCTTTATCCAGAGTTGCCGCCTGCTGAGCTTCCTTAAATGGCTCTCCCACGGGATGTCCAAAGGGCCAGCGTAAATGAATCGTGCGGGGCGGTTTGATCTTTTCCGTATATTCCCGTACGAGCGATATGCCGACCGTGGGAATGCCACTATGCTCAATCTCCCGTTGAATCAATCCAACGGATTGATTGCAGATGCCTCAAGCGGGTGTCAGCAACACGGCGTCTACCTGGTCTGCTGCGAGCAGGGCGGCGACTTCCGGCGCCTTTATTCTCACCAAGTCAGGAACATAGGAATTCATAATATGTCCCATGAAGCTATAATGCGTTTTAGCAACAGCACCGATGACCCCAGCTGTTTGCATCTCGATAAGGCGTTCGATGGGAAGCACGATATTGAGATCTCTATCGGCATCGCGATGGTCATAATAATCGTGAGTGATGGAATAATCAGAGACGATGGTGTCCCGGTCAAGTATCCGAAACGTCGGATCACCTTGCGGGTCTGCCATATCAAAAGGGTTTTGAGATCTGTGGTGAATGCCGGCGGTGGTTATCAACGCAATTTTGGATTCGGCAAGCGGCTTTCCAACCGGCGTCCATGGAACATTTTGTGATTCAAGAGGCATATGTGCCCTGATCAACCGATCGGCAAGAGCGGGTAAACATGCTGCCAATCTAGTAATGATTCTATTTTTTAGTCTTCGAATGTTTTGCATTTGCCACTTAATATAATATTTGTTTAATGTTAGTTTGTTCTAATTTTCGGATTCACAGAGTTGTACCGTGAGCACCGAATATAGCCGAAATAATGAAGCACACTTTGCGCCAAACATGATGAAAAATGATCTACAATTTGACTTAGCACGCCTAACGCGTGGTTGTCATATCGTTCATCTTTTCTTTGAATTCGGTTCTATTTATTTCGCCCTTGGCAAATCGCTGTTTTAACATCTCAACTGCGTCCGGCCTGTCGGCTGGGTGGTTAAATCTACCCTGGTTCAGTGGCAATAGGCGGCTGATCAGCAAAATCAATACAACGAGCACCAGTCCCCAAAATACCAGCATCATAATTCCCATTCCTCCGTATCCCATCATGCCGGAGCCCATGCGGTAGCCGCCGCAATCGTTCCAGGAAGTGGATAAATAATTTCGCGCAACGAATACCGCACCAGCCACTAGGACACCGATGATTATACTGGTGATCGCAAAGTTCAATTTTTTCATTTTGCAACCTCATCAATAAATCCGAGGTGTTAAGAAATTTGTTCTTATTTTGCTGCAGTTGTTCTATTATCAACATTGCAGCCCCGAACTGAATACCTTACTTAACTTAAAGCAAAAGATGTGCCAGAATCAATTCAGACAAGCCAACATCATATGAAACCTATTGAAATCACAAAAAAAGAAAACTTTTTTTGGATTCAATAATATCTGAGCTGTTATCGAACCCTGGCATTGTTGTTTTCATTAATGAATCAAATGGATATTTTTTACCCGGATCAGGCATTTTTTCCAACCGCGCTGGATACTATTGACCCACTTTCAGAGTTGAACTCTGTCATTGATGATTTCTTTCTGTTAACTCATTGCCTAAAAATATTGATGTTTATTCAATAGGTTATGAAGTAATAAATTATTATATCCATAAATTGGCATGTAAATTGCTATCCTTAAAAACGAACCATAAAAATATGAATTCAATTCAGAAGAAAAGGAGATCTAAAAATGAAAAAGGGAAATAAAATAGTTATGACTTTAGCCGTTGTTGGTATCCTGGGGTTCGGGATAACCGCGTTTGCGTATATGGGACAAGGATATGGTCCCTCAGGATGGGGCCATAATGGACCAGGCTGGCACCGTATGGGCTGGGGTGGTCCAGGATATGGGCATATGATGGGCAACATGAACGATGAGGATTATAAAAAAATGGATAAGGAACGCCAGACCTTCTTTAAGGAGACCGAAAGCCTCAGGCAGGCGGTTTATCAAAAGGAACTGGCCCTTGAAAGTGAGTTGGCCAAAAAGAATCCGGACGTTCAGAAAGCAGCCGATTTGCAAAAAGAAATATCCGGTTTTAATGCACAGCTGGATCAAAAGCGAATCGATCATATGATCAGAATGAGAGGAATTTTGCCTGACATCGGCAGTCGATTCATGGGAAGGGGACCTATGATGGGATACGGCTCAGGTAACGCCGCCGGTGGTTGCTGGCGATAACAATACCCCCTTATTAACCCTTAACCAGGGATGGCTCTCCCTTTTTGCTCCTCCTTTTGGGGGAGCCATTCCCGTTATAATTAATGGTTTTTGGAGAAAAACGATGAAAATAGTAAATTATATATTTTTAACATCTATTTTAACTGTCCTGATCATCGGAAGCGTTGGGTATGTCCAGAGTCCTAAAGGCGGCGCGGGTGGA
>CAZSON010000429.1:0-2520 GCA_964608375.1 uncultured Desulfobacter sp.
CTAAGAGTTTCATAGCCAGAAAAGATAGAAGAATATGGGAAAGAGAAGGAGAGTTGGAAATATATTTATTTTCTAATAGATAAAACGGTGCGACTCGAAAACAGGCTTTTCAGATATCTATCCTTTACGCCTGCCGAACTCAGCGATCTTCTCCCCAAACGCCTGAACGACGGAACCGGCGGGGCTTGAGATTGAAAACAAAACAGTCGATCGGCGTCAATCAACTGATTGAGCATCTCCTTCGCTCGGGAGATCTGGAACACGAATTTATCGGATCGCATCATGCCCATGAAGGGATCCGCGTCCATCAGAAAATCCAAAAATCGAGACCCGGATATTATCTCCCTGAAGTATCGGTTTCCCATATGATTGAAACTGAATCGATGGAACTGACAATAAGCGGTCGGATTGATGGTCTTTTTCCCGACACCGAGCCGGTCACCATTGAGGAAATAAAAACAACAACAAGACCGCTCGATCAGATCAGTTCGACCGAAAACCCGCTCCACTGGGGTCAGCTAAAGACATATGGATATATTTATGCCATCGAAAACAGACTGGATGAAATTAGAACCCGGTTGACCTATTGCCAAATCGAAACCGGCGAAGTGAGAGAATTACAACAAACTTTTTCCACGGCAACCTTGAAATGTTTTTTTCAGGATCTGATAAACCGTTACCTTAAATGGGCTGAAGCCATTTCAAAATTGAACAGAATTCGGAATGAATCGATTCGCCGCCTGGAATTTCCCTTTAAAACATACCGTTCGGGTCAACGCCGGATGGCTGAAGGGGTTTATAGAGCGATTAAAAACAACCGTCAGCTCATCATCCAGGCTGCAACAGGGATCGGGAAAACCATTGGCGTACTTTTTCCCGCAGTAAAAGCGATGGTCGATGGATTTACCGAAAAGATCTTTTATCTGACCGCAAAAAATACGGGAAAAGTAGCTGCAGAAACAGCATTGGGTGCGTTGAGAAAAAAAGGTTTGAAGATAAAATCGATCACCCTGACCGCAAAGGACAAGATCTGTTTTCGTCCCCAGTCTGCCTGTTCAGGTAATGAATGTGAGTATGCAAAGGGGTTTTATGATCGCCTCGGTTCGGGGCTTGAAGAGATTTTCCGGCAAAATGATTTCACGCGCGGTGCAGTCGAGAAAAGCGCACTTAAATATCGGTTATGCCCGTTCGAATACAGTCTCGAACTCGCCCTCTGGACGGACTGCATCATCTGCGACTATAACTATGCCTTCGATCCCCGGGTATCCCTAAAGCGGTTTTTTCAGAATAAAACGAGCAGATACGCCTTCTTGATAGATGAAGCACACAATCTGGTCGAACGGTCAAGAGAGATGTACTCTTCAGAAATCCGGAAACAAGCCCTGCTCGATACCCGACGTCTATTGCGACACGATCTCCCCACAGTCTATAAGGACATGACCAGAATGAATTTCTGGTTGATAAAAGCGAGAAAAAAATGTCAGGCCGCCGGAAATGTCCTTGTGGAAAAAGAGGCTCCGGATGACCTTTACCCCCTGCTGAGAAACTTTCTTTTCAGCGCCGGAAAATGGCTCAGCCTCAATGTCAAAACAGATTACCGGCAGGAGTTGCTTGCATCATATCATGAAGTGATGGGATTCTTAAGGATTGCGGCGGGCTATAATGAATCCTATGCAACATGTCTGGAAACAGTAAAAAATGATTTGCGGCTAAAACTGTTCTGCATCAACCCTTCGGGCCATCTGAAAGAAGCGATGAAAAGGAGTAAAGCTTCATTGTTTTTTTCCGCAACAATGACCCCCTTAAACTATTTCCAGAAAATCTTCGGTTGCAGTGAGACCGTGCAACAGATTGTGATTCCCTCCCCTTTTCCCAGCGACAATTTTTGTCTTCTCATCTCAGAAAGTATCTCAACGCTATACCGGCAGCGGCATAAAACAAAGGATGACGTTGTAGCGGATATCAGTGCGACGGTAAAACAAAAACAGGGGAATTATCTTCTGTTCTTTCCTTCTTATCAATATATGACAATGATCCATTCGCAGTTCTTGTCTATGCAGCCGGAAGTAAAAACCATCATTCAGATCTCCGGAATGGACAAGCGTGAAAGGGATGATTTTCTTTCAATGTTTTCCCATGAAAGCCACGAAACACTCGTTGGTTTTGCGGTCATGGGCGGAGTTTTCGGTGAAGGAATCGACCTGATCGGAAATCGGCTGTCCGGGGTCGTTATCGTCGGCGTTGGACTCCCCGGAATTTCGCCGGAAAGGGAGCTGATTCGGAAATACTTTGCAAAGCAGAATCGTTCGGGGTTCGAGTACGCCTATCTCTACCCCGGCATAAACCGAGTGCTGCAAGCCGCCGGAAGGGTGATCCGCTCGGAAAATGACCGG
This sequence comes from uncultured Desulfobacter sp., assembly GCA_964608375.1. GTDB lineage: Bacteria > Desulfobacterota > Desulfobacteria > Desulfobacterales > UBA2156 > UBA2156. Next base: position 2,394 of record CAZSON010000429.1, read on the forward strand.
GGAATTGCTCTTTTGATGGACCAGCGGTTTTCTACTTTTCCCTACCGGAGCCTTTTGCATCGGGAATGGAACCCCATCCGCATCAAGGAGCCCGGGCAGATCGCCACCGCTGTGAAACGGTTCTGGG
>CAZSON010000430.1:0-2511 GCA_964608375.1 uncultured Desulfobacter sp.
ACGGAAAAACCGCTGCTGCGACTATTAAAAAAGCCAGACAGTCTAACAGATTCAACCTTCCTTGAGTTCGACTTCAGCATGGCAGATGTATGTGTTCAGGAGGTCAGTCGTTTGCCCTCCCCTGAATAGTTCCTTGCAGATAGATCCTATGCCCCATTGACACACCATAGCCGATCCCCTATACTAAGGGAACTCAGCTATTCGCACCCACCCAGAGCAACCACTTGCGAGTTTACCATAAGGAGGTTTTCAATGGAGTTGAACGGCAAGACAAAGATCAACGATTTGTTAAATCATTACCCATTTTTACTTGATTTTTTGATCACCCTGAGCCCTCACTTTAAGAACCTGAAAAATCCGGTGATGCGCAAGACCATGGGGAGAGTAGCCACCCTTGAAAAGGCGGCAAGCATCGGCGGCCTGAAAGTCGAAAGTCTGATTTCGTCCCTTAAAGCCGAAATTGAAAGAGAAACCAGTGCTCGACCGGCAAACGGGAGGGCCGACACCGCTTCCGGGGGAAAAACCTTAACCGATCCCGGGGAAAGACAGGAGGCGCTTAAAAAGATCATCAAAGACCTTCATGACGGCGGAGATATGGAAGCGCTAAAACAAAGGTTTCGATCGCTTGTCACAGGTGTGGAGGCCTCGGAGATCGGTCAGATGGAACAGGCTCTGATGGACGAAGGGATGCCTCCCGAGGAAATAAAGCGTCTTTGTGATGTCCATGTGGAAATCTTCAAAGATGCTTTAGAAGAACAGGACCGACCTGAGGCCCCCCTCGGACACCCGATACACACCTTTATGAAGGAAAACCGTGCATCTGAAAAGATCATGAGTGACACCAGCATGCTCCTGGGGCGTATCAAACATACGCCTGAACAGGATATTTTCAAAGAGTATGGCCGGGCGCTGGAGGACCTGATCAAACGGCTGTCTGAAATCGATATCCATTACACGCGTAAGGAAAATCAGCTGTTTCCGATGTTGGAGTCCCACCATTTTACCGGACCTTCCAAGGTGATGTGGTCTATCCATGACGATATCAGGGCTTATCTGAAAAAGACCCGGGAAGCGTTTGCCCTCAAAGATTTTTTACAGACTGAAAAATCCCTAAAAGAAGCGATACAGACCATACGTGACATGATTTATAAGGAGGAACATATTCTCTTCCCCGCCAGCCTGGATATGCTCACCCAAACAGAATGGATCAGGGTAAAAGAAGGGGAGGCCGACATCGGATTTGCCTGGGTGGTGCCTGATCAAGGATGGCCCCAGGAGATCATTGAAGAGGTCGAGGAAAAGATGTCGGGCAAACCTGCAGAGGTTCTCGAAGATGTGACAGGGGCGTTGGGACTGGATACCGGACAGATGACGGTGGATCAGATAAATCTGATGTTGACCCATTTACCGGTGGATTTAACCTTTGTGGATGAAAATGACCGGGTGGCCTACTACTCCGAAGGATCGGAGCGAATTTTTCCGCGGAGTCCTGCGATCATCGGCCGGGAGGTTCGAAACTGCCATCCACCCAAAAGTGTTCATCTTGTAAACAAAATTCTCGATACATTTAAGTCCGGCGCTAAAGACACGGCTGAATTCTGGATCGAATTGGGGGAACGATTTATCTACATTCGCTATTTCGCGATGAGGGATACCGAAGGATATTACCGGGGAACACTGGAGGTGAGCCAGGACCTGACTGAAATCCGAAAACTGGAAGGGCAACGGCGATTGCTTGACTGGGAATAGCCGGGCTGCCTCTGACCTTATATTTTAGTGTTCATGATCCTATGGAATCAATCTCAACAAATCCGACTGAAAAGGATGATACCGGGCGGACCGGTCTTTGCATGTCTTGTGGCGACCGACTCCCTCGACGGAACAAAAAGTATTGCTCCATTGAGTGCCCGCAGGAACTCAGGCGAACGCTAAATGCTAGGACCGGTTTACTCAAAGCGTTAAATACCCGTTATGCGACCTTTTATTTTACAAACCTGATGGTCATTATGGATATATGTCCCTTTGATTTAAATGAAATTTGCAGTTTTATTCTTCAGCGCGCCGATGGCGCCAGCCCAGCGGAAGATTACCGACGAATGGCCAATCTTTTGGGAAATGTGTGGTGGGCTGAAAGAAAACGAACCAATAAAAAATATCTCGCTTCACAGCTTGTTCTGGGACAGGCCGGCCGAAACGGGGTACCTATTGATTCCATAAAGCCGCTGAAGACCAAAACACCGGCGGTTAAGGGCACCTTTTTACTCCAATTGAAACTCGGCAAATCAGATCTGGAATCATCAAATTTACAAAAAGTGATTAAGCAGGCGTATCGTCGGCAGGCAAAAAAACACCATCCGGACTTGGGGGGTGAAGCGAAGGTTTTTAGAAAAATCCATAATGCCTATCGGGAACTCATCGACTGGGCCGATAGCCCGACTTTTATCGAGCGCCGTGGATTTCCGGACAAATGGTTCTATGATGGGAATCGAAACAGTTGGGTTCAACCGATTT
>CAZSON010000431.1:0-2483 GCA_964608375.1 uncultured Desulfobacter sp.
AGCTGATCTTCGAGAAAATTAGGATCTGCAGAGAGTGACAACGTGATATCCATAAAATCAAGGGTGGTGGCGAGAAGTTCAAAAGGGGTTCCGAATGCTGCAATCAATGGGATCTGATCGTTAGTCTTTTCTTTGAGTCGTTTGATCGCTTCCAGCACCTCGGGCATTCTCCCGTCCCTCAAAGGATCAGGGATCTTAATTTGGTCGTATTCCGCCTTTGTTTTCATTTCAGACATCGGGGGTGTAATCAGATCATCCCCGAACCGGGTCTTGCAGCCCATGGCCTCAGCCTCGATATTGATGTCAAATGGAATCCTCACACTCTCAATGCCCGCGATCTCATGGCAGGCCCAGGCGAGGCCGGCCATATCTTTTGCGTTTTTTTGGGCGGAAGGCCATTTATAGCCGCTTTTTTCCATGACTTCGGCGGTCGCATTTTGGGTGGGAACAGAAGCAGGTGGTCTGTCCACCGGCTGCCGTGCTAACGCCTTAAGCAATCTATCTTTTTGATTCATACTCACCTCCTGATCAGTAAAAGAGCGATAACATTTTGAGAAGTTACTTTTAGGGCGAATCAGTCGTAATACTCAGGCGCTATTTTTATTTCTTTCCACTGGGACGGGTCGTGACCGTGGATGAGAAAAGCGTTTTCTGCTTCTACCATAACATGCAGGTCTTTAATTGACTGAATGGCCTGCTTGCGGTCCATATTGTTTCGTGGTTCAACAAAATCATAATAATGCTCTTTGAAAGCCGCACCATCTCCGCTGAGCACTACGGTACCCTTAACTTTAAGCCTGACGACCAAAATCTGGTGCCCCGGCGTGTGACCCGGCATCGGCATGATCTTCAGTTTTCCATCGTCAAAAAGGTCCATTTCGCCATCTATTCCACGGTAGGTTAAGGGATGGTCCCAATCGGCACGGAAATAGCCTTTTCCCTCATTTTCCGGAGTTTTTGCACATTCCATCTCCTTTTTGGAAACCAGGAATGTAGATTTTAAAAAAAACTGGTTGCCTCCGGCATGGTCAAAATGAAGGTGGGAGTTAACGACATATTTTATCTTTTCAGGCCCAAACCCAATTTTTTCCAGCTGAGCCAAAACGCCGCAGCTGTCATCTCCTATCGGCTTAAAAGCTTTGGCCAACCCCCCCCAACGGGAAGCAGCATCTTTAAAAGCATCCGGATGTGGTCCGGTGTCAAAGAGAACATTTCCTTTCGGATGCGTGATTAGAAAAACTGGAACCGGGGCTTCCGCAAACACATCACTTTCCGTATCCGGTAAAAATATCTTCTGCCGGGCTCGCATGTGACCACAAATCATGGCGTAAAGTTTCATTTTTTTCGCTTCCTTTCGTTATCCGTATTTTATGCAGCTATGTTACATGATCGGTCATATCTTCGGCAGAACCGATGGCATAGTGCGACAAATCCCTGGCCTTGGGTTTGCGAGGGTCACTCCAGTCATAGAAGCCTTTGTCGCTGCTGGCGCCGAATTCACCGTTTTTTACCATGCGTACTAAAATCAAGGGCGGATACATACGGGGATCATCGGTTGCATGGTACATTTCAAGTGAAACGCGTAGCATGGTGGGGGTGGTAACAAAATCCTGGAGCTTAAATGTTCCCTGGGGATGTCCCAGGCTGGTAAGCAGGCCGATGTCACCATCTTCAACCCGGATTTTTCCCTGTTCCAAAAGACGAACAGCATCAAGCATTTGAGGAATAAGCAATCGGTTTACCCAAAAACCGGGGATATTGGGCGCTAAAAACGGTGCTTTTTTCATATCCAGCAACGCCTGGCGCGTGAATTCCACCGTTTCAGCGGAGGTTTTTGTGCCCGGCACCACCTCAACGCCGGACATCATCGGTACCGGATTCATACCGTGGGTGGTAATGGAGCGATCCGGACGACCGCCGGCTTCCCCCATCGGATTAATATCCAAACTGCTGGTGTTAGACCAGAACAGTACCTTTTCGGGAAGTTGCGGTAACAATTCCGACAGTACCCTGCATTTGAGCTCCAGATCCTCAAAAATGACCTCTAAAAAAACATCACAGCTTTTAGCCGCCTCGATGAAGGCCCCTTTATCCTCATAGGTGCTAATATTTTTTCTGGCCTTTGAAACAAAATCCGGATCATCGATCTTAAGCTTTTTAGCCATTTTCGCAGTAAACTTCTCGCTGGCTTCTGCTGCTCCAGACAGAATTTCCGAGTTATCATCATAACAATGTACTTCGTGTCCGGTCATCGCGCATTGTGTAATCCAGCCACGGCCCATAACGCCGGTACCAAGGATTGCGAATTTCATAATTTTCCTCCTGCTTCTATGGTTTTTGAGTCACAAGGTTTGAACTATTTTCTGCTTCATTTATTTCCAGAGTATAGAAAATTGATGCTTTATGTGTAAACAAAAATTTTTTCTTAAATTAATTTGTTGATGAACTCATAAAAAGTCCATATTGCTCTCTAGATGACCATT
>CAZSON010000432.1:0-2476 GCA_964608375.1 uncultured Desulfobacter sp.
TCCAAGGGTTCCAGGGTCAAGGTTTGCGCCTATACGGCTTGTACTGAGACAAGGGTTTGTTTTCTAAAGACTTTATCAGCGCTTTTAACATTCTTTCGATTGCTGCTATGTATTTTTTTGTTCTACCCAATTCACCTTTTTCAATGAAATCTAAATCTGCTGCCAATAATATTTGAGCCTCCAATTCACAAACAGAACCATAAGATATGTAAAGTATCCTGATGTAATCCATGGTTGTTTGTAACTATTTGGGTATCCACAGCCACGGTATTACTATTCTGGGATTCATTAATATTCTTGTCCAGGATAGTCATCTGTAGTGCACAAATACCAGTATCTGCCAGCGCGCGAAAAGAAAGAATAATTAATCAAGTTTGATGAATTCGTAAAAAGTCCATATCGCTCTCTAAATGACCATTTATCCCAAAATGCTCAAACGCGTTCGCAAATGACTTTTTACGAGACTGTCAAGTTTGGGTAACAACATATCGTTGGTTTTGGGTTTTTAAACGTTATATTTGTTCATACAAACGGGCACGATTAGATCGATTGATTGCAGTCCATGCCGAAGGATCTTAACAAGTACCGATGCATTGGCATACCTCAAAAAAAGATTGCGAATGGATGGAAAATATTAACAGGCCAGCTCCTCGAGTTCTGGCCTTCTCTGAAACGGTTTTTCTCTCTGCCTGAGTGAAACTCTTTGGTCCCAACGCGAATTGTAAAATCACACAAAATTGCTCTAAATACAGGCTGTTTTTTGCTTAGGATTCCTCCTCTTTCACCGCATCTAATAGGATGCCTGTTGCCTTCTCCGCGTGCTCTTTCGTGAGCACGAGAGGTGGCATAAAGCGGAACACATTGCCGTATCGGCCGCAGGGAACCATTATCAGCCCGCGATTGAGCATTCCCATAATAATTTTGATAATGAAATCCCTATCTGGAGGTTCCTTCGTCTCCTTGTCCTTCACGATTTCAATCCCTATGAACAATCCCCTGCCACGCACATCACCGATGGTTCTCGTTTTCTCTGCCCCTTCCCAGATCCAGCCCTTGATCTGTTCGCCCAGTTCGCCCGCCCTGGTGACCAGCGCCCGGTTCTCTTCGGTTATGATATCGATATTCGTCATGCAGACCGCAGCACTCAACGCATTAGCTGCAAAGGTATTGGGCTGGGAGCCATCAACAATTTTCTCCGCCAGATCACTTCTCAAAGTGATGCCCGCCATGGGCATGTCCCCTCCCATGCCTTTACCCCATGTGAGCATATCCGGCTTCACCCCGGTGTATTCAATTGCCCACATCTTCCCGCTGCGTCCCGCACCACACTGAACCTCATCGGCAAGGTAAAGCGCCCCATGCTTCTCGCAAGCCTCTTTGATCATTGGCAGATATTCCGGAGGGGGAACCAAGTAGCCCCCTTCTCCTTGCTGGGTTTCGACAACCACCAACCCCACGTCATCAGCAGCCGTGTAGGGCGTGTTCAGGACATAGTCCACATACTTGGCGCACTGCATTTCGCAGCTCGGGTATTCCAGGCCGAAACAGCAGCGATAGCAATAAGCATATGGCACATGGATCACACCAGGAATAAAGGGACCGTACCCTTTCCGGTACTGATCACCGGTTGTCAGGGACCCTGAACCGATCCACACCCCGTGATAGTCACCGTGAAAAGCAATGATCTGGGTCCGTCCCGTGACCTTGCGCGCAAACTTTATGGCCGTCTCGATGGCACCGCTGCCCCCCTGGTTGAAGTATGTGATGCAATCCCCCTTCAAACCTTCGGGCATGACCTCTGATATTTTCATGGCCAGTTCGGTCCTGCGCGTGTTGCTGATGTCACTGGCATGCATCAGTTTCCCTACCTGGTTCTGGATGGTCTCCACTACCCTCGGATGGCACCTTCCTACGGCATTGACCGCCACACCCGCGGTAATGTCTATGCACACGTTTCCGTCCGGGTCCTTCACGGTAGCCCCCATTCCTTCATCGTACACAAATGGGAATCCGCCCCCGCCGCGAGCCATGGACTCATAACTTTTTGTCTCTTTAAGCATCTTTTGGGCTTTCGGGCCAGGAATCCCATCGCTGACGAGCACCGGAGCTTCCGGGTAAGAGAGCTTTGCCAGTTCCTGTTCTGAAATCATATCTTTTCCTCCTTTATTTATACTAGTTTTCACTATAGTCACGGAGTTCACAGAAATAAACAGTTATATTAGAAAAGTCAAATCCTTCGATTTTTAATTTTAACGCAAGTCACCAAAATACCGAGCAGCATGATATGTTTGAGTCCGATGTTCAGAGGAATGGCTTCCATCGCCAGCCCCGTCTTGTGAATTACAATGCGATTTACGCTGAGTCTCAACGGAAATGAAAATGCGTCTTACAAGGACGATGGAAGAAATGATCTGGCCTGCCTGACCGGTAAAGGGCTTATTCTTTGCTTCTCGATTAATGATTCTGGCATTGCTCG
>CAZSON010000433.1:0-2475 GCA_964608375.1 uncultured Desulfobacter sp.
TGATCGATTGCAATATATCGACGAAAAAATCACCTGTATGGGCCGCCGAGTCGATTTTACTTTTGACCTGTTTATCGTATATGGTCCATGTTTTTGAAGCGAGGTAGGCTACGGAACAGACCAGAAGACTGGGGAGCAAAAGATGATAGGAATTTGTCATCTCACTGACGAATATAATTGTCGAAATCGGTGTATTGGAAACAGCAGCAAAAAACCCCGCCATACCGACCACAACAAAAGCACCCGGTTGGGTAACGACACCTGGCATGATCTGGTGGAAAGTCCTCCCCACCACACTTCCCATCGCGCCGCCGATGACAATGGAGGGGCCAAAGACACCGCCACTGCCGCCGGATCCAATCGAAAATGAGGTGGTCATTATTTTACCAATGGCCAAAAAAAGCAAAAAGGGGATGGTCAGTTCATTGTTCAATGCCATCTGCGCAAAACCGTACCCAAACGCAAGCGTCTGAGGCAAAAAGAAACCGATGATCCCGGTACATAGACCACCGATCGCCGGCTTGATATGATTTGGGATCTGAATCGATCTAAAACCGCGGGTGATGCCGTAGAACGATTTGACGTAAACAATACCGGTACCGACCAGCACCAGGGCCAACACCATATATGGTCCAAGTTCAAGGGGATTTTGAAACGTGAAATCCGGTGATTCAAACAGAGATCCCCATCCAAACACCAGACAAAACAGACAGTAGGCCACCACGGATGAGATGCCTGCAGGGATGATAACCTCCGACTCAAATTCCGGGTCCCGGTATAAGACTTCGGCAGCAAAAAGGGCGCCTGCCAATGGCGCACGGAAGATGCTGCCGATACCCGCACCGACCCCCGCCGCCATCATTATCCTTCGCTCCCGGTCTGAAAGCTTTAGCCGGGTGGCCAAAAAGGACCCAAACCCCGCCCCGATTTGGGCAATGGGTCCCTCCCTTCCCCCTGAACCGCCGGTGGTCAAGGTTAAGGCGGAGGCGATGGTTTTGATGATAGGCACTCTCCCCCGGACAAAGCCCCCTTTTTTATGATAGGAATCAATGGCGGCATCCGTGCCGTGTCCCTCCGCTTCGGGCGCATAGGTGTAAACCAGCCACCCGCTTAAAAGACCGCCGATAGAGGGGAGAAAAAGAAGGATAAAACGATGAAACGGCGTACCGGTCGGTACGAGCAGACCATATTCACCGGCCGGAGCCGGGGGTCGATAGCCTGCGAGAAGATCCATAAAATAATGATTTCCCAGCTCACATAGCAAAAGAAATACGATCGAGCCGAGCCCTGCAATAATACCGATCAATATAAAATAAAAGGTCCACTTTCCGGCACGGGCAATGGAAACAGATCTATCCCTGCCGGCTGCCGCTATCATTTTTTTTAGTTTGCTGGCGTTCTCAATCACGGATTTTGTGCGTTTACCTCTTCAATCCCTTTCAGAATAATCTCGAAAAGATCAACAATTTGGTTTTCATCGAGACACGAGAAGGCAATTCTTAAATTCTCCCTTCCCAATGCAATAAGCCCTACGCCGTATCGTCCAAGAAGGTATTGTCGGAGCACTTCAGCATCAACGGTTTTTAAGCGAATACACATAAAATAGCCGGAGTTAAACGGATAAACATCCCACGCATCTTTAAACCGGCGATCTTTTAAAACCTCCTTAACGCGCTCTGCTCTCTTCTTGAGGGTTGCGAACTTTTCATTTTTTTCTTGATGATACCGATCGTCCTGAAGCGATTTTAGCAGAATCGACTGGCCGAGGTGCGATACATTCGATACGCTTCCCCTGATACACCCGGCGGTCTTTTTTTCCAGAGCATCATAAACAAGGGATGAATCCCCTTTAACCCTGGATCCATAAGTGATAAATCCCACACGCAACCCCCAGGCAAAGTTCTCCTTGGTCGCTCCATCGCACTTAACGGCAAGGAGCCGATGATGCTGATTGCAAAGCCGTGAAAAGAGAGATTCTTTTAGTGAGTCTTCTTCGTAAAATAGTCCAAAATAGGCATCATCACAAACGGCTATGATATGGGTGCCTTGGTTGGCTGCTGTTGTCAGGGTTTTGACTATATGATCCCCCTCCTCGATCGTCATCGTATAGCCGGTCGGATTGTGCGGGAAATTTAATAGGACGATTAATTTGTCAGACTTTTCGGACGCTTCCTGGATTGTTTCCTCAAAGGCGGAAAGATTCAATCCTCCATTTTCGGAAAAAAATGGATACCGCTTAAATCTAGCCCCTCGTCTCACCTGGAATATCATGTTGTAATTGCCCCAAATCATATCCGGCAAAATAACCGTATCATCAGGCTCAACCCAAATATCTGCAAAAATGCTGATGGCGTGTGTAATACCGGATGTCACCACGGGGAGGCTAATCCTTTGATTGACAAGGGAGGGATTTTTTTCAAGCAACTCCTCCTGCCAGCTTATCCGTAAAGCGGGGATCCCATAAGAAGGCGCATA
>CAZSON010000434.1:0-1094 GCA_964608375.1 uncultured Desulfobacter sp.
TGTCAGAACAGCCCCGAAAAAAACAAAAAAGTATATGATTTTACTGTATTTCATATTACTTCACCGCTGAGACGCCAAGAACGCAGAGACTTTTTATTCCTTTAATTTATTTACAATTCGCACTATCCCGTCTTTCATAATTGTTACATTGAAATTCAAAATTAGGCCCAAATTAAGCCCTGAAAGTTTAAGGTAAGTTAAAAGCTGGGCCTTATGGATCGGTTCAATTTTTTCACATGACTTCAATTCAAGTATGATTTTGTTTTCAACAACTACATCCAGCCTGTATCCACAATCCAGTTTGATCCCTTTATACCAGACAGCTAAAGGTTTCTGTCTTTCTATTGATAAAACTCCTGAATCCAGATCGTGGCAGAGACATTCTTCGTATGCGGATTCAAGTAAACCAGGTCCAAGGGCCTTATGCACCTCTATAGCCGCACCAATAATTTTACTGCTTAACTTATTTATGTCCATTACCGCGTAGTGTTATAAACCTTAAAATGAGGTTTTACCGTTTGTGAACGAACTGCCGTAGGCAGGATCGTTTTCGTTTGTCGGCGTCTCAGCGACAGACGAAAAATAAAAGATTTCTCTGCGTTCTCGGCGCCTCTGCGGTGAATCATTTCCATACAATTGTCATAAAATACGTTATAAATTTTACGAAAGAGAATACTTCATCTGATCGAATAAATTTATCTCCATAGGTATAGCTTTTAAATTTCCTCTCTGATTTTGGCATCAATCGCTAATAGATTGTTAATCACTTTGGCCTGTTCCCCCGGTTTATCAGACACCGCAGAAAGGGCCTTAAGGCCCTCCTCAAATTCTTTCAGATCCGCCCGAAACCTCTCTTTTTTGTCCTGACACGCTTTGGCCGTCTCGTTCAACACCTTTGCAAGCTCATGAACGGCATCTTTTTTCCGAAAACGGATACGCTGATCAAAGCGCCCTTCTCCCAGCATTGCGGCGTACTGCTTCACCTTAAAAAGCGGACCGGCTATCCTGTGGGAATAAAGGATGCAGAGCAAGATTATGCCGATCGCAATCAAAATGAAAAAAATGAGATTAATGGTGATGGTTTTGATGGCCAG
>CAZSON010000434.1:1194-2473 GCA_964608375.1 uncultured Desulfobacter sp.
CCATGAGGGCCTTTGGGGCCATTGGTGTTATCGGTGGTGTGGCAGTCGGTGCAAAAAATTTTGCTGCTCGTTGTATATGGAGAAATCAGGCTCGGTACATCGCCGTTTGCACCCTGAGATTCCACCGGATGAAAAGATGGATTGGCAGGGTCAAACTCCAGCCGGGTGTTGAGCTGACCGATTTGCCTTGTGACCGGCAGCACGGTTATCACATTGTTATCCGCATGGCACTTGAAGCAGATCTGATACTGAAATTGAGAGATCGCCACGTCCTGCCCGCCGGCGGTGACCCCCTTGACCCCTTTAGTGGGGCCGGAGACGTCGGGCGCGCCCGGAGATGAAGCACCGGTTGCCTGGTGGGGGTTGTGACAGTCCACGCATTCCACGTGTTTTGTAAATTGAGTCGAATTTTCCGCCGCATCATGCACACCGGTATAATCGCCCACCGGGTGCGTATAACTGTTTGTCAGTTCCGCTTCAATGTCTGTAGATGCCACATTGCCGTTATGGCAGACCAGGCAGTTGTCCTCTTCCAGATCATATTTCAACAGCCGCATACGACCGCCTGCTGTGTGAGGCCGGTGGCAGTTTTCACATCCGTTTTCCGAAACCGTTGCGTAATCGTTATTCAGCCACGGATCGGTGCCGTTTCCGTTCCACGTGGCGGTTGAGCTTTCATGGGCACTCGATGTCCAGCCGGTCTTTAAATGACAGGTGGTGCAGAGCGCAGAATATTGGTTGGACATTACCAGAAAATTGCCGTTGGCATCATCATGGGGATTGTGGCATGCCGTACACTGAAGCAGCCCCTGACCCTGCTCGTTTTGCTCGAGCTGGATCGTATCCGGGAGAGTTGACGCGAGTTCCTGGTCGCTGCCGTCGTACACAAACGATACCGGATGGTCGTCGGAAAGGTCGGTCCCCAGTTTGGTGTCCCTGTCCGGCAGGAAACGGATGCCGCCTGCAAACGGGATCTCCTGCGGTTCTGAAAGAACGGCGCCGAGCGCGATGGTGCCGTCGTGGCAGCTCAGGCAGAGTTTTGATGCGCCGGTCGGTTGATCGACCGTTGCCTTTAGCGTAGTGCTGAAATACGGGGTATACTGAACCGCCTGGTTGGTCCGGTTCCACAAAAACGGGATATCCCCCCGGCCGCCGTGAGGGGTGTGGCAGAAGATGCAGATCCGGGTCTCTTCTTTTGTAGCCTTTATGTCGCCCGGGCCGCTTGCCGAAAGATTGTGTCTGGTGTCGGCGATATTGCCGAACGCAAGACCGCTCCCTA
>CAZSON010000435.1:0-2467 GCA_964608375.1 uncultured Desulfobacter sp.
TTCTTTTCCGCGAGGACATCAGATTATTCCGCAACCTGGCGGCATCTGGGATCAGATCTTACTGGAATATTGCGATGGGAAAAGAAGCAAACCTGTTTGGACTATTGGTGAATCGGATTTCCGAAAGGAAATAGATGATATCGCAAACCCCACTACAGTTTTTGTAGGACCTGTAAATGATAAGAGAGATGTGCTTTCATCTTTGAAAGAGGGGCGATTTTATGCCATGCATAGCCCGGATAAAGACCTATTTCTGGATCAATTTCATATAGTAGATAAGAAAAGCAGTCGTTTTGCATCAATGGGGCAAACCTTAAATTGTTCCACTGATACAGCCACCGTATATGTCGATATCCTATCAAAAGATGAATTAAAAAAAGTCGTTTTGATAAAAAATGGATTAATAATCAAGGAGGCAAAAGATAAATACTTTGAATATGTTGACAGGCCTTACGCAAATGCAGGGAAAACGTTTTATCGATTAATTGTCGAAACTGTTAAAGGCAGTATGCTTCTTTCGAACCCAATTTTTGTTACAACTTAATAATAGAAAATGAAGAAGGATAAAAAAATAGATGTAATTGTTCCAGTTTATAACGAAGAGATGGTGTTGCAACAATTCTACCGAAAAATTCGAGCTGTGCCACTGGACATTAATTTGACATTCATCGACAATGCGTCAACAGATAAAAGCTTATCCATATTAGAAGGTTTTAATGATACTAGAGTTATAAAGCACGATCACAACGAAGGATATGGCGCATCACTATGTGACGGAATACGGAACACCACTGAAGAAATTATTGCAATAATTGATGCCGATTGCGAATACCCCCCGGAGTCTCTCCCTGAGATGGTAGCTCAACTCGACACCGCCGATGTGGTATATGCCAGCAGATTTCTAAAATCGCAGCACCTAAACATGCCCTTTTTAAAGATGTTTGGGAATAAAATGATCACCGGTTTATTTAATCTTTTATTCAATCAAAATGTAACCGACCTTTATACCGGTTGCAAAGTTCTGAAACGTTCGGCTTTGGTGGGGATTTCTCTCGAACGACAGGGCTTTGAGCACGTGCTGGAGCTCGGCGTAAAGCTCGCCAAAAAGGGAGTGTCAATTGCAGAGGTGCATGTTGATTTCAGTCCACGGCAGACAGGCCGGTCAAAAATGAAACACCTGCAGGAGACCAGCAAGTACATCTATCTGATTTTTTATTATTATTTTAAACTTGCGAAATGGAACAATTAGTAGGGCTCATACCGGCGGCCGGCAGAGGGGTGCGGGCGCGCCCCTTTACAAAGAGTATCCCAAAATCGATGCTGGAGATTAACGGCACACCAAACTTGCAGAAAAACATCGAGATCATGCGGGATGACCTGGGCATCCGGGACATCTATATTGTTATCGGTCATCTGGGCAAGGTGATCCGGAAGCATTTTGAAGATGGGTCAAACTTAGGGGTCAGAATTACCTATATTGAAAATAAAGCGATAGAAAAAGGCTTGGCCTATTCCATTTTGCTGGGGAGGGAGTATATATCAGACTATTTCTGTGTGATCCTGTCGGATGAATCCTATGTTAACTCTAATCACAAAGAGCTGGTCTCTTTCCCCTATCAAAAGGCCCTGATCACATGTGCTATCATGCATGTCGACGACCATTCGTTGATTCAGCGAAACTACACCTGTGAACTTGATGGCGACCGAATTACCCGCTTGGTTGAAAAGCCAAAAGAAATAAAAAACGACATCTTAGGATGTGGTACCTTTATCATCAGCACGGATATTTTTCCCCTTTTAGAACAGGCATTTGCGCAATCCCAGAATGGATATGTCGAATATATCACGTTCATTGACGAATTGTGTCGACGGTCTGAAAAAGCGTTTTTCTTCACCCTAAGGGGTACCTATGCAAATATAAACGACCGGGATTCCTTGAATCTGGCCAAGTACCATCAGCGACGCGAACGTTTTTTTGACAACAGGGTGACCCTGCTCCTTTACGCTGAAGGGGATGAAAAAGGGGAAGAAAAAAAGATCGCTTTTACGATCAATCAGTACAAAAAAATAACCGATATTGATTCGGTGTATGTCATTTTGCCGTTCGAAAATTCGATTGAAGCAGAGATCATCAAAAGCGGTGCGTCCATTGTCAAATGCCCGCCCCATAAGAAGCTGTATGGCGAAAAAATCAAGTTTGCTTTGCAGCAGGTTCCAGGGGATATCCTGTTGATCAGTGAAGTCGATTATTCTTTCCCCGACAGGGATATTGCCAAACTGTTGGTCTATTTGAAAGAGGCCGATATGGTTGTGGGGACAAGAACGACCCGGCAGCTGATCGAACAGGGATCCGATATGCAAGGGGCGGTCCGAATGGCAAATGTGCTGCTTGCCAAATTGATGGAGATTTTATGGTGGAATTACGAGAGTCGGTTTACGGATGTAGGGTGTACCTTCCGGGCTATTT
>CAZSON010000436.1:0-2466 GCA_964608375.1 uncultured Desulfobacter sp.
CAACATTTTCAGGCATATCATCAGTGAAAAAAGCCGGAACACCGTTGTTGCAGTAACGTTTCATAAACAATTGATAAATGGCAGGATCGGGTTTGGCCATCTTCTCTTCGTGTGAAAGTACCCATCCGTCAAGAAGTTTATATATAGGGAAATGCTTGAGAAGATAGCTCCAGTGAATCTCGTCTGTGTTGCTCAAAGCCATCAACTGATAATTTTTCTTCAATTCTTTAAGCGTTTCGTGCATCCCAGGTATTTCGTGTTGAAGAGCACCGGTATATAGATTTCGCCATTTCGTTTCACTCAGGGTCGTCCCCATGCAAAGATTCAGCTTTGCAACAACCCGATGCCATCGCATCTGCCCAATCTGCATGAGAGAAACAAGCTCTTTCATTTGGGACAACCGCTCAGAATCAATTTCTCTTCCTCTTAGCCGGGAGAGGTAATTGATCAAGTTGGCATAATCAAACGCAATCAATACCTTTCCGGAATCCAGCGCAATGATCGGCTTTTCCGTTTCAGGATTCATCTGGTTTTTAACTCAATCGAGACCCAGAATGTTGCGATTTCGGGCTCTATCGGTTTCTCCACCGGCAAAGTCATCAAACGCCAATTCCGTAGCCTCTATAATGTGCTCGGCGATAAACGGTGCACCTTCCCGTGCCCCCTGCTCCGGACTTTTCACACAGCATTCCCATTCGAGAATCGCCCAGCCATCAAAGTCGGCCTCCGTTAACAGAGTGAATATGCGCTTGAAATCGACCTGGCCGTCACCCAGGGAACGGAACCGGCCGGCGCGTCTGTCCCAGGGTTGATATCCACCATATACACCGACCCGGCCATCCGGTCTGAACTCAGCATCCTTTACATGGAATGCTCGAATTCGATCGCCGTAGCGCTTGATGAAATCAAGGTAGTCCAATTGCTGAAGCAGAAAATGACTTGCGTCATAGGTCAAACAGGCGGCCGGATGGTTGTCGGTTTTTTCAAGGAACATTTCATAGGTAGCTCCGTCAAACAGATCCGACCCCGGATGCAGCTCATACCCGAAGGTGATGCCGTGATCGGCAGCCATATCCAAAATCGGAGTCCAGAGTCTGGCCAGCTCGTTAAAGGCCTCTTCGATAATGCCATCCGGTCGTTGAGGCCATGGGTAGATCATATGCCAGGCAAAGCCGCCGGACATACATGAGATGTGCCGCGTTCCCAGATTTACAGATGCTAGAATGGTTTTTTTAAGCTGATCTGAGGCCCAGTCAACCCTCTCCTTGGCATTGAAGCCTTCGGGGAAAAAGGGTTGAAACATGATTTCATAGGCTGGGTGAACCGCCAGAACTTGTCCTTGGAGATATGATGCAAGTTCGATCGGCTCAACACCCACCTTGTTCAGAATACCCTTTAAATCATCACAATATGACTTGGATTCAGCAGCTTTTTCCAAATCGATCACCCGGGAATCCCATGTCGGTATCTGTACCCCCTTATACCCAATTTCGGCGGCCCATTTTGAAATATTTTTAAGATTGTTGAACGGTTCCTCGTCTCTTATAAATTGAGCTAGAAAAATTCCAGGGCCTTTGATCGTTTTCATATATCCCCCCTCCTTTACCTTGCTTCGCGTATGCAATTCCTGATCAGCTTCGCCATTTGCGGCCCTTTGCCGGATTGAGACCGAAGCGCTTCGGCGCCTTTTTCTTTCATCACTTCAACTGCCGCTTGTGCTAAATTCAGGTTTTCGACCGAAAGCTTCATAAACTCAACCGGATCATCACGGTACGGAAAGAGATCCAAACCATACCAACCGTCATAGTTCACCTGGTCCAGTACATACAGAATCGAGACCAATCGGATAAAATTGACGGTTCCCGGTGGTAGATCAATATCTGCCTGTTGATCGTTATCATCAAAGTGGGTATGAAACAATTTGCCATAGTGACAGATTAATGCAACCTGATCTTCCAGATTCTCACCGGCGATTAAACTGTGGCCGACATCCAAGTTGATCCCGAAGGATGGATCATTAATTTCGTTCACCAGACACAAAGCCTGCCCAGTGGTGCCGTACAGGATGTGGGATCTTGGTTCAAACGGTTTGGGCTCCAAACAGATTCGAGTGGTATATCTTTGTTGGTGGACATAGGCCAGGATCTGGTGAACGCTCTCGATGTAGTACTTGTATAAGTTCAGATAATCGGATTGCAGCGGAAAATCAGATCCATCTGTTGCCGGCCAGAGAACGCTAATCGGAACGTCAAAACGCGCCCCCATATCAAGGGCTGTTTTGACGCGGTCGATGGCATTGCGTCTGATTTTTGGATCTACATCCGCCAGAGCGCCATTTTTATATTGCTTTTCGGTCCAGGTGTGACCGCAAAGCTGGACCATTTGTAAATTATAATCGCCGAGTACCGTTTCTATTTCATCGGCGTTCGACTCATTGATTTCGGTCGGCAGATGAAGCTCGATCCC
>CAZSON010000437.1:0-2456 GCA_964608375.1 uncultured Desulfobacter sp.
AACCAGACAGGACCCCGCCAGTTGGAATTGCCGCCGAATAGACCACTTTCCGATTCGGCCGGCTGGTAACTGATCGTATGGCCCTTTCCATTGGCATAGAAAGTATAAGGGTGCTTCTTATGATATTTTGATAACGATCTGATGCCGAATTCTGAAAGAAATTCATTTTCATCCAGCATCGGTCGCAGCACCCGAATCATGCGGTCTCGACTGACAATCGACATCAGTCGGCGTGAATTCTCACCCGGTGATTGCACACAGGCGACATTGCCGCTGTCTTTCAGATAAATTCGGTTCTCAAAAAACCAGTTCAACCGCCGCTTAAAAACCGGGAGTTTTTCAACCAGATCATGTTCAAGTGTTTCAACAGCAAGCAACGGCATTAACCCTACAAGGGAGCGCACTTTAAGAGGGATGACATTGCCGTCGGGCAAATGAAGAGCGTCGTAAAAAAAGCCGTCTTCCTCGTTCCAAAGGCTCAAGCCGCCGCGGTAATCATTGGTCATGGCCCGAGCAATGCGAAGGAAGTGCTCAAAAAATTTACTTGCAATATTCTGATAAACCGGATTGTTATTCGACAGCTCAAGCGCAATTTTTAACATGACCAGACAGAAAAATCCCATCCAAGCGGTGCCATCGGACTGATCGATGTGTCCTCCGGTAGGCAACGCAGCGCTTCGATCGAATACACTGATGTTGTCCAGACCCAGAAAGCCGCCTTGAAAGACATTATTGCCTTCGTCATCTTTCCTGTTGACCCACCAGGTGAAATTCAGCAAAAGCTTGTGGAACATGCTTTCCAGAAAGCCCCGATCAGCCTCCCCCTGTTGTTTAGCGTCGATCTTATAAGTACGCCAGGCCGCCCAGGCATGCACCGGTGGATTGACATCACTAAAGCTCCATTCATACGCAGGCAGCTGGCCGTTGGGGTGCATATACCACTCACGGGCCATCAACTCCAGTTGTCGTTTGGCGAAGTCGGCATCGACCAGCGCCAGGGGGATGCAGTGAAACGCCAGATCCCAAGCAGCATACCAGGGATACTCCCACTTGTCCGGCATGGAAATGATGTCAAAATTGTTGAGGTGTTCCCATTCATGGTTGCGACCGTTTGCCCGATACTCAGGGGGCGGCTGCATGCCCGGATCTCCTGCAAGCCATTGCTCGATGTTATAGTAAAAAAACTGTTTGGACCATAGCAGACCTGCCAGGGCCTGGCGCTGTATCTGTTTTTCATCTTCGGTCAAACCCGGCTTCTGTAAAGCATCATAAAATTCATTTGCTTCTGCCAGGCGCTCCTTAAAGATCTGATCGAAGTCTTCAAACGCTGATCGATGGGATGCATTCGAAAGGCGAAGCCGTATAATCCTTGAATTTCCAGGGGGAATTATTTCATGGAATAAAATGGCGACCTTTGTACCCTTTCGGTCTGGATTAACTGCACCGGCCTGGCCGTTGATCAGATAACGGTGAAACGCATCTTTAACGTAAGGTGTATTGTTGGGTGTAGCGAAAATTCTGTCATAGTTGGTTTCATTTTCCGTAAAAAGCAGATCCCGGGGATTTTCAGCATAAAGATAATATTTACCTGCTGCCGGATGATCGGTCTCCACAATGGTGATATCTGATGTTCCTTTTGTCTGCCGGAGTCGGGGTTTTCCGGGTACATCTCCCATGGGGCCAGCATCATACCCCCAACTCCAGGTATTACGAAACCAGAGCGTGGGCAGCACATGACAATCAGCTGTCTCCGGTCCGCGATTTGCCAGCGTGATCTTGATCAAAATATCCTCCGGGTCGGCCTTGGCATATTCTACCCAGACATCGAAATAACGATTTTTGGTAAACACGCCGGTATCCGCCAGTTCATACTCAAATTCAGACAGGTCGCGCTGACGGTTTTCCTTTACCAGATCGGTATAGGGAAACTCGGATTGGGGATACTTATAGAGCATTTTCATGTAGCTGTGCGTCGGTGTACTATCTTGATAGAAATAATATTCCTTGACGTCTTCACCGTGATTGCCTTCGGAACCGGTCAGCCCGAATAATCGTTCTTTTAAGATCGGGTCCCTGCCGTTCCACAGTGACAGAGCAAAGCAAAGGTATTGATGCCGGTCAGAGATTCCAGCAATGCCGTCTTCTCCCCAACGGTAAGCTTTACTGCGTGCGTGATCATGGGGGAAGTAGGCCCAGGCATTACCATCTTCACTGTAATCTTCACGTACTGTTCCCCACGAGCGTTCGCTGAGATACGGTCCCCATTTTTTCCAATTTAATTTGCGCTTTCGATATTCGATGAGCCGCTTGTGTTCAGCCGTTATTTTCATAATTTCTTTTCTCTTGATAAATTAAGAACAAGTTAAAAATCCTTGTGTTGACTTTTTATTGCGTCTTAGTCGTGAAAAAAGCTGTTTCCTTACTCATTTATTGTGTTTAAAAAATCGAAATTCCGA
>CAZSON010000438.1:0-2456 GCA_964608375.1 uncultured Desulfobacter sp.
GCGTTGAACAGGATATCAACAAAGGGCCGGTTGCCCCTCGGATCAACCCCT
Organism: uncultured Desulfobacter sp.; assembly: GCA_964608375.1. Taxonomy (GTDB): domain Bacteria; phylum Desulfobacterota; class Desulfobacteria; order Desulfobacterales; family UBA2156; genus UBA2156. The sequence goes on from CAZSON010000438.1 coordinate 52, forward strand.
GAGACGGCCAGGGCCAGCATCCTGTTCCACCCTGCCGTGACGCGGTCGGGGATCGCTTTTGACAACGCCTTGAAGATGGCATCCGCGTGGGGTCCGGTAATGCTGTTTCCAAATGTGGTAGCCGCCGGAAAGCGTGCATTTAGAAATGTCCCTTCGGGGATATCAATATGCAATGGCCTGAGAATACCTGCATTATGCGGAATATCAGGGTCCACCAGCATTAAAAAAGTCAAAATTACCGCGGATACACTTGCGCTTAAGGGAGCATTGGCAAACCCTTCGGTCTGGGGATCGGTTCCCGTGTAATCAAAAAAGATTTCTTCCCCCTTTATGTTAACGCTGACCTTAATTTTAGATCTCGATCCCGGATGGATGCCGTCGTAAAACATCCAGCTCTCGCCCTGATAGTTACCATCCGGGATGCGTTTAATCTCTGAGCAAACCATCTTCTCTGTCGAATCAAAGAGCAGGTCAAAATGTGCTCGGGTCTGTTCCACACCGTATCGATCGAGAAGAGACGTGAACAACCTCTCCCCAACAACGCAGCTTCCGATCTGAGCCTTGATGTCCTCTTCCACAATCGGGTAGCGGATATTTGCAAAAATCAGATCCCATACATCCTTTCTGAGCTTGCCCTTCTCGAAAATCTTTACAGGTGGGATGCGAAAGGCTTCCTGCCAGACCTCCCGTGCGTCCGGGTTGTATCCCCCTGCCACCGCTCCTCCGATATCCGCCTGGTGCCCTTTCACCGCAGTCCACGCAAAAAGCGTTCCTTGATGAAAGACCGGCTTGAATACCGCCACATCTGCGTTCTGGTTTCCACCGGTGAAGACATCATTGTGCAAAATGATATCGCCCGGATGGATATCTTCTCCAAAGTATTCGATGATTTTCTGACAGACCGGCTGCAGTGCAAAGGCAAGGACCGGAATATATTCGGCCTGCTCAAGCATATGCCCTTTGTCATCGTAAAGACCGGTTACAAAATCTCGCGCCTCGTTAAGAATCGGTGATCTGCAGGTCCGAAGAAGCGTATACCCCATCTCCTCGGTAATCGCTTTTAATCGGCATCGGAGGATGGATGCAAGCACCCGGCTCTCTTTACTGTTTGGCGCCGCGGTTTTACCCATTTTTTTCAACCTCGATCATCGGTATCTTTCCCGAGCCCCGGGGAAGAGAGTATGGCGGTACAAGTTCTATGTTCGGACGCACCCGCAGTCGATCACCGATCTGACCGGTGAGTTTTTTCTTCAATTGCTCCTTGTCCTGACCTTTCATTTCGGCAGACCCGTACTCCACCCGTATCCTCAACGGCGGGGTAACCAGGGGCCCGGCTTTCGCCAGGATAATTCGCATCGCCCCGGTTGTTTTCGGTATGAATTCACCCACAATGTCCTTTATGGCGGCAGGATATACATTTACCCCCTTTACGATCAGCATATCATCGGTGCGACCCAGGATCTTAAATCGCATCTCAGGCCATCCGCAGGCGCAGGGCGTCATAAAAACCTGAACCAGATCGCCCTGGGCATACCGCATTAACGGCCCGCCCTCCCAATCGATAAAGGTAAACACCATCTCTCCTAAAGCCCCATCGGACATTTCAAGCGGCAGTTTCGCGTCCGGGGTTACAAGCTCTAAAAAACAATGGTCCGGGGAAAAAAAATGCATCCCCGGATACGGCATTGAATCACAGGAGATGCCGTGAAAGGCATGGCCGCCTCCGGTGTGATCAAAGACCCTTGCATGAAAACCCTCTGCCAGTCTCTTTCGTAAAGAGGGAATTCCTGCCCCCGGTTCTCCGGCACAGAAAAACCACCGAATCCCCAGCTCATCGGCCGGTCTTCCGGCAATCGCAGGAGCTTTTTCGATGAGGTACTCGCCAAAAGAGGGCGTGGTGATCAGAACATCCGGTTTTGTCAGAAGCGCAAAATCGAGGACCCGCCGGGTGCCGCCCTCTATGCCGACCGGCACTACACAGAGCCCCATGGCCTGAAGACCGTCAGAGAGAGGGAGTCCACCGGTAAACATGCTCAAGGAGAGTGCCTGAAGCACGATGTTGCCCGGCCTTAAACCCGCCCGCCAGTACTTCCGTGCGTGCATTTCATTGAGCACCTCAATATCATGCCGGGTCAGAGTATAAAGGGTCGGCATCCCGGTCGTACCGCTTGTGGAATTGATGCGGACAATTTTTTCACGGGGCGCACATGTGATCAGACCGTAGGGATGTCCAAATCGCCGAAGTGACTCCTCCTGTACCCGGCGATGTTCCCGCTTAGTCATCAACGGGATTTTTTGAAAATCTTCAAGGGTCTGGATCTTATCCGGCGTTAAACCGACCCGGTGAAATTTCTCTTCCCGGTAGTAGACAGAGTTTTCGTAATTATACCGCAGCTGTCGCTTCA
>CAZSON010000439.1:0-2453 GCA_964608375.1 uncultured Desulfobacter sp.
AAAAACCAGATCGGGCAGGATTCCCTGTATTTGCAGTATAGTTCCGGGTCGCGACATTGCTGGCACTCTTCGCACATGTAAATATCATGTTTGGAGCACCGGTAAGCGGTTTCTCTATCCGGATGATTGATGCAGACGCCCATATAAAAAGTCTCCTGGATAACCTGCGGATTTAGGTTGTTTCAATATGACTGAACACTTTTTTTTCGATTTGCAATAACCTTATCTGCGGAGGTTATCCCGAAGCGTTTCATCTGGCTCCACACGCTGGTGCGGGAGATACCCAGTATCCGGGCCGTTTCGGACTGGTTGCCGCCGGTTCGCCGCAGAGCGCTCACCAGCCGATGTTTTTTTATGTCGTCCAGGCTTCGGCCCGGTTCAGGAGGGATGGCCTGAAGGTCCTCAGGCGGATATAAAAGAGCGGGCGGAAAATTCTCCGGTTCAATAAGGAGCCCCTGGCAGGAAACAAAGGCATATTCAAAGGCGCTTTTGAGCTCCCGTACATTGCCGGGCCAGGGATAGGCCATCAGCGTTTCCATGGCTTCGTTGGAAATACCCGCGATTTTTTTATCACTCTTGAGCTGAATTCTCCGGAAAAACGCTTCAGCCAGAAGGGGGATATCGGTTATCCTTTCTCTGAGCGGCGGCACTTCTATGGGGATAACATTAATCCGGTAATAAAAATCCTCTCTTAAGGCGCCTTCGGAAACAAGCTGTCGCAGGCTTTTGTTGGTAGCCGTTATCAGCCTGACATCCACAGGAATCGATCGATTATCGCCGACCCGTTCAATGATTTTTTCTTCCAAAACCCGCAGCAGTTTCACCTGAGTGGTAAAAGGGATATCACCGATTTCGTCTAAAAAGATATCTCCGCTGCTAGCGGCTTCAAAGCGTCCCTCTCGATGATGATGGGCGCCGGTGAAAGCCCCTTTAACGTGGCCGAACAATTCGCTTTCCAGCAGGGATTCATTCAAGGCGGCGCAATTGACCTTTATATAGGGATTTTCCCGGCGGGCCCCCAGCGCATGAATCGCCCCGGCCACCAGTTCTTTACCGGTTCCGCTTTCACCGGTGATGATAACAGGTGCGTCGGATCGGGCTGCGTTTTTTATCAAATCAAATACTTTCTGCATGAGAGCCGATACGCCGATCATGCCGTGAAAGCGATCTTCGGCCCGCAACTCGCGTTTGAAGGTCTCAATCTGGGTCTCCTTTTCCATCAGATCGGTAATATCGGTCATGGTTTCAACCGCGCCTTTAATGTTTCCCTCACGGTCTTTCAATACCGACGCATTTTTCAACACATGTACATAGTCACCCCCTTTTCGTTGCATCACACATCTTTGCATCCACAATTCACCCTTTTTAAACATTCGGCAAAAATAGCGTCTGTTTTTTTCACGCACAATTTTGCAAGCATTACAATCTAACACCGAGCAGGGGCGACCCAGAATTTCTTCAGATTCATAACCGGTGATCGATTCAAAGGCTCTGTTGACTGAAACAATGGTGCCGCTGCTATCCACTATCATGACGCCGTCATGGATGGTGTCCACAACTGTTTTCCAATATATGTTTAAATCCGGGTCCTTCATGGTATTAATGTGTCCACATTTTTAACAGTCTGGTTGTTCATTAACTTAACAACTCAACAAGGCCATTTCAAGAAAAATTGGGCGAAATTTGTCTAGAATTTATAATTTTTCCGTGTTGTCATGTGGGTTTAAGATAAATATATTTTTTAAAATCAATTAGTTATATGGAAAAATCAAATTCGCTCTGATTACTAAATAACCCTGGCACCATTATTGCAAAAAAATTATCTGACTGAAGGAATAAATGTGAGACAACCGGTATGCATACATTCGATCTTAGGCAAACGATCGTTTCTTTTTCTCTGCTTGAAATCAGCCATCGATTCAAGCTGATGAAGGAAAAAGAAATTCTAGAAGTTTTATGGGAGGAGCCCGATACGCGATCGGCATTGTTCAAAATTCTGCCGGCCGATTCCTATGACATCATTGGTGAAGAAAAAATTGGAGATTCCAATCCGGGATTCCGGATTCAGTTGCAGAAAAAGATTAAATCAAATGAACCCGTTCGTTAGATATAAAGCAGAGTTAACCAACTAACTATAAGGAGAACTATCATGACCGATTTAAATTCAATTGAAGCCGCAAGTACGGTAGATGCCAGGGGGAGTGCCTGCCCGGGTCCTCTTCTTGAAGCCAAAAAAGGGATCGGCAAGGTCAAAGTGGGCGAGGTCCTGGAGATTTATTCTGCTGATTCGGGTACTCGTAGCGACATTCCGGCCTGGGCCAAGAAGGTGGGGCATGATTACCTCGGCCTGCTGGAAGCCGATGGCTATGACAAACACTTTGTACGCAGAAACAAATAGGCGGAGATCTGATGGCAGCCCAAGCAGATGATATCATGGGGGGAAAAATCCTGAT
>CAZSON010000440.1:0-2450 GCA_964608375.1 uncultured Desulfobacter sp.
GGTGCGAAACTTGAGATCCTTTTATCCGGATGTGCGGAGAACACCATATGATTGTGAAAAAAGGACAACTTGTTGAGCTGAAAATTTCCGATATCGCCTTTGGCGGAAAAGGTGTTGCGCGGATAAACGGACTAGCTGTTTTTGTCGATCAGGCTGTACCTTCAGATCTAATAATCGCCCGTATTATCAAGAAAAAGAAAAATCATGCGGAGGCACGGGTGGTTGAAATGGTTGAACCGTCACCGTTCAGATCAGAGCCCCTCTGTATATACAGTGGGTTTTGTGGCGGATGCAAGTGGCAGTTTTTAGAATACGACAAACAACTGGTTTACAAACGCCAACATGTAATCGATTCCATTGAACATATAGGACTGATCCAAGGGGCAGCCGTACATTCAACCCTTCCCTCAGAGCAGATTTTTGGGTACAGAAACAAGATGGAGTTTTCGTGTTCCGACCAACGATGGCTTCTCCCGGATGAGTTGGAAAAGGAGGGTGTGAGCAGGGATTTTGCCCTTGGACTTCATCCATCGGGTAGTTTTCATAAAATCATAGATACCAGGATATGTCACCTTCAACCAAACCTGGGTAACCAGATACTTGAAACCGTTCGAACCTATATGAAAGGTTCCGGTGCGCCTCCTTATGGTGTGCGGAGCCACGTCGGTTTTTGGCGCTTTCTCATGTTGAGACATTCCTTTGCCTTTGATAAATGGATGGTCAATATCATCACAGCTAAAGAAGACCGGGGAAAAACCAAACCGCTTGCCGATTTGCTCATGAAAACTTATCCGAGCATCATTTCAGTGGTTAACAACATAACGTCACGAAAGGCGGGTGTTGCCATTGGAGAGTATGAAATTCTCCTTGCCGGCGCATCAACCATAAAGGATAAAATCGGCCCATTTGAATTTGAAATATCCGCAAACTCTTTTTTTCAGACCAATTCGTCTGGCGCAAAAAGGCTGTTTGAAACCGTAAAGGATTATGCAGAGCTGACCGGGACAGAGACCGTTTTGGATCTATACTCCGGCACCGGAGCAATTGCGATCTTTCTTTCAGATACTGCTAAAGAGGTTATCGGAATTGAAATTTCCGAAGGTGCCGTGACCGATGCGAAAAAGAACTGCCATATCAATCGAATTTCAAATTGCCGATTCATTCAGGGGGATATGATAAGCGCCCTTTCAGATGCAGCCATAAGACCGGACGTCATGGTGCTTGATCCGCCGAGAGCAGGGGTGCACAAGAAAGTGATAAAACAGATCATGGAGATTGCGCCCCCTATGATTGTTTATGTTTCGTGCAATGCGGCGACCCTGGCAAGGGACCTATGCATGATCAAAGAACGGTATCGAATTTTGGATGTGCAACCGATTGACATGTTTCCACACACCTATCATGTTGAAGCGGTGGTGAAGCTTGAGAGAAAACCGCCACGTTTGATTCTTTCTCAATGACTTTTTACGAGACTGTCAGTTTTGAATCTCAGGAATCAAAAGCGCGTTTTAAACGCCGTCGGAAACAGCTTGACATGCCGATGCAAACGACCTTTAAGCATGAAAAGGGTAGGGGATTTTACAAAATTAAACAGACGATAAAGGTAATACTGATCAGATTTTTTCCTCGAAAAGGCGAGTTCTTGCTTTGATAGGACAAATGGAAACTTTAATCCGCAACGTGTTGTTTTGACACCGATAAATCGCTCAATGCCGTTAACCTCAAACGAGCGGATATTATAACCTGGCCGGAGGCCTTTTCTCTGAGATATCCATTCGATTTGAGCCGCCAAATCTGCTTTTCCCTCTTTTCGCAATCGTCCGGATTCAAATTCAAGGATTAATTTTTCACCTGCTTTTAAAAGATTTTTATTTTTCGCCTCTCTGTCGACAAAATCATATTTCTCAGCCATCCGCTTGAGCGTCCGATGTTTCTTGCCCAAATTCAAACCGGGGGATAAGGGAGGTTCAACCACGGTCACGTCGGTGAAAAACAGGTCTCTTTGAACGGGTGTCGATACCGTGCTGTCCGCAGAATTCAGAAGGGCTGAAAGAATTTTTGGCTCTTTATCCAAATATTGGTCAATAACCTCCAACAGAATGTTTTGATAGTTGTCTAACGGCTTATAACCATGGATATAGGGCAAGCCAAGCTCGAGAAGCACCGAACTGATGGTCTGATGCTTCTTTTCAACAGCACCGGCGCTCCGATGGTCTATCTTCTTGAGGAGATTGTTACGATGCGCTGTTTTGTTGTAAGGTTGCCCGATCACTTCATACTGAAGCATGGAGAAATAATCTTTTACAGTGGCAAGGACTTCTTCTTTGCTCCACGGCCTCACTTCTTTAGTCCTCCTCCAAACACAGAATCGAGGTTTCGGATGGTATCTTATATCAAAGATTTTTTAAAAAGAATATCACTTGGGGGTAGATCGGACCTTTCTTTGTTAA
>CAZSON010000441.1:0-2447 GCA_964608375.1 uncultured Desulfobacter sp.
CTGAGGAGTCACCCGAACCGTAAAGCCATACCGACCGGTCGTTTCACAATCGAGCTTACAGAAGAATTGATGCCAGCCGCTACTTTGAGTTTCTCGGGCCCTCATTTTCGCCGTTCTACTTGAAGAAACCGAATCCAATGATGTAAGATTTCCATAGTATAATTCCACCACTACTTCATCAGGTGACAGCTCGCCCAAGAAAACATCAGAAACGATTTCAAATTTATCACCTACTTTAAACGATCCGCCATTGGAACGAACCGGTTTGTTCGCCTTTATTTGAGACCACAATTTATGAAGGCGTTTTCGCTGCTGAACAAAATTTCTGGCAATCTGGGCTTGATTGGAAAAAAGTTTTCGCTGCTGCTCTATGATAGGCAGATAAAATTTCTTTTCATAACGATTGACCATGTGATGGGTACAAAAACGGCTGAGTACTGTTTTGATCGACGCCTTCATCTTTTTGACCCAGGTGGTTGGCGTATCGCCGTTATTATTGTCATAAAACGATGGGATTACATCATTTTCTAAAATATTGTAAAGGGCCTGGCTTTCAACAAAATCCTGATAGTTTTGGTCGTTATAGGTTTCGCCTTCTCCAATACTCCAGCCCACAGTTTCAGAATAGCCTTCCGCCCACCAACCATCGGGGATACTGACATTAAGTACGCCGTTCACCGCCGCTTTCATACCAGAAGTACCGCAGGCTTCCAGGGGACGCCGGGGAGTATTTAGCCAGATATCCGATCCCTGGACCAGGTGACGGGCAATACTGATGTCGTAATCTTCAAGGAAAACAGCTCGGTGGCGGACGTTGGGTCGATGGCAGAATTGGATGATCTTTTTAATCAGCTCTTTTCCCTGGTTGTCCTTGGGATGTGCCTTGCCTGCAAAAACCAACTGTATCGGGCGCCGGTTTGAGGTAATCAGAGCTTCAAGTCGATCCGGATCTTTAAATAAAAGATCAGCCCGTTTATAGGTGGCAAAACGACGCGCAAAAGAGATAGTCAGAACATCCTGATCCAGTACGGATTCCGCATCCATCATAATTTTCTTGGGCGCATTGCGCCGTCCGTATTGTCTCACCAGCAATTCCCGGCAAGTGCGAACCAGTCGGGAGCGACTCATTTCATGAGCATGCCACAGTTCCTCATCATATATTTCATCGACCCGATTAATGATTTCGGTGCTCCAGGAATGTAAGTGCCAATCGGGCCCCAAATAACGTTCAAAAAGACGCGCGTTTTCTATGGATACCCAGGAGGGCACATGAATACCGTTAGTCACATGGTCAATAGGAATTTCATCTTCTGGTTTATCCGGCCATACATGAGACCACATTCGGCGGGCGACGTTTCCGTGAAGTTCACTGACGCCGTTTCTATATTGAGACATGCGCAAACCCAGAATGAACATGGAAAGCGGGCTTTGACTGTCGGAAAGCACCGGCTTTCCCCATGACAGAATTTCTTCTGCATTGGCATTCAGTTTCTCCTGAAAGGGTAGCAGATAGGGTTTAATCAAATCGGGTGGAAACTCATCATATCCTGCGGCCACAGGAGTGTGGGTAGTAAAAACGGTGGTTCGTGGAACAATTTCCAAAGCGGTATTCAAGTCAAGCTGATGATGGGACATGATCTGTGCCAATCGTTCAAGGCTGGAAAAAGCGGAATGACCTTCATTCAGGTGGCAGATGCTCGGAACGATGCCAAGCTGTTCAAGAGCGCGAACACCGCCAATACCTAAAAGAACTTCCTGGGCCAGTCTCTTTTGCGGATCTCCCGCATAAAGGCTGGAAGTAATGTCTCTTACCTCAGGAGAATTATCAGATAGATTCGTGTCCAAAAGGTAAAGAGGAATCCGCCCGACCATGATCTTCCATGCGATTGCTTGTATACTGTCGCCGGGACCATCAATGGTGATTTTTATTTCGTTGCCGGCGTCATTTCTGGCCCGCTCGATAGGGAGAAAAAATATGTCCAGATCCGGATACTCTTCCTGCTGCCAGCCGCTTTGATCCAGGTATTGGCAAAAATAGCCCTGTCGGTAAAGAAGACCGACGCCTACGATCGGAAGCCCTAAGTCTGACGCGGCTTTGAGATAATCTCCCGCTAGGACACCCAAACCGCCGGCGAACAGCGGAAGACTTTCATGAATACCAAATTCCATGGAAAAATATGCAATGGTTTCTTTCTCACTGTAAGGAGATTCGGACAGGCTGAAGTGATTGGAGAGTTCTTTTTCAAAATCTTTTTTAATTCCTTCGAGATGAGCGATAAAACTGTTGTCTGTTGACAGCTCTAGAAACCTTTCTTGTGGTATCATCGTTAAGAAAATCAGGGGATTACGTCCAGACTGGATCCACATTTTCGGTTGAATCCGACGAAAAAGCTCGATGGCGTTGATATGCCAGCACCACCAGAGATTGCGGGAAAGTACTTCCAGAA
>CAZSON010000442.1:0-2444 GCA_964608375.1 uncultured Desulfobacter sp.
TCGATGGCGTTGATATGCCAGCACCACCAGAGATTGCGGGAAAGTACTTCCAGAAAAGAAATTGTTTCAGGCATTGAAGGAAAAACCTGAAATGTTTGTAAGTTGTTCATGTAAATAACCCCGTATCCTAAAGAAACAAAATTTTTTCAGTAATTTTAGTAAAATCAAACATATAATATAAATAAGCCAAAAAAATAAAAACTGCAATTAATTTGTACTTCAGATTAAAAGGAGCAAGCGATAACCCAAATAAAAGCAGTGAAACCAATTGTCGCCTTATCGGTCAATGAGATGTAAGTTTTAACCAGACCCTGACCAGTTCGCTCAAGCCCCAGGCCTGTGCATCACAGCCCCGTTGTTTGTGGGGATAGTTACCGTCTAAAATTTCTGGTAGATGTCCGATACAACCATGATTTAATAAAATGCTGGCGCTGGAAAGCCAGGCCAGAGCGGTTTTTCTGCTTTTTTGCCCAAAGGCTTTAAACCAGGCTTCACAAAAGACCGGGAACATCCATGTCCAGGCGGTTCCATTGTGATAGGCCGGTTTACGTAGGGTGTCCTCGTCACCTTCGTACCGTCCCTGATAAGGTTGCCGGGGGTTGTTGATGATGGTTCCATTGTGAATGATTTCCAAAGGCCTTTGAAGCGGTCGGTCCGCCAGGCTTCGAATGGCGCCTGCAACGATGAGCTCTTCACAGGCAGTCACCGCATTTTGGGCAAGAGAAATGTCGTTTACGGCGTCCAAAGATATGGCGAGTAGTTGGTTGGGGCGAAGCGCGTCATCAATTTCGGCCTGATCGGCGTTGTTTCCGTTCGAAGCGTGTAAGCAGTCGGAAAAGTAGGCCCGCTCCGGCAGGTAGAATAAATGCTGAATGGAATTTTGGACCTGTTCGGCTAATCCAGACCAATCCACATCCGCTCTGGGATCGATTGTGGCTAAAAATCTCAAGGCGGCAAACCAGAGCCCCTGAATTTCGATGGGAAACCCCTGGCGAGGTGTACCGGCAGGATGATTGGTGTCCATCCAGGTGAAATGAGCCGGACTGAAAATAAGTCCAGACTTGGAATCCATAATAATTCCATTGGGGGTCCCGTTGATCATGGAATGACCGATGGATAACAAGATTTGATAAAGGGTCCGGTTGCCGCAGTTTTCATCCAACAATCCGGTATCTTTTTCAGCTCCCACCAGATCTGAACAGGCCACAAAAAACCACAAGGGAGCATCGGAGGTGTCCCGGTTTTGAGCGTTTTGACCCACAATCATATTGGGAATGGTCCCGTCTTTTTCATATTGACCAAACAGCTTAATGATTTCACGAGCAGTTTGATCTTCTCCGGATGCGATCAGACCCCGGGCAAATATCAAAGCGTCACGACCCCAGTCAAGAAACCAGGGATAACCGGCAATGACAGTTTTATGTCCCATTCGGCCGGTGATAAATTGATCCATCGAACGCTTAAGAGATTCAATCGGGTTGATCTGAAAATTTTCGGTCGATTTTTTTTCAGGGCCGAGGTTTTTTTCGGCAACAGGATTTTTCTCACCGCGGGATAAAATTGCCGCGGACAGAACAGCCGATTTTCCTCCCTGTAACGATAACGTGAAATACCCGGGGCTGAAAAGGTCTGAATCGGGATCAAGGCCCCGTTCTTCCTCTACTTGACGGTGAACCATATATTGCCACTCGGGTTCCCACACAAAGGTAGATTCTCTCAAATGAACTTCTAATATGTGGGTTCCGTCGGGTTTGAAAACAAATCCATTGTCTTTCTTTTGAACAGCTTGAGGCCAGGTATGTTCCGGGCCTTTATATGCTTTTGTGGTTTCATGAAAACTGCGATTTTCAATATCTGGCCGGAGGATCAGTTGGATCGGTAAATTGTCTTTCAGGCAGTCGTTTCGATTGCTCGCCGAAAGGCGGGTTAGAAGCATTTTTAGCGCATTAAGCTCAGGGTCCAGTTCCAGTTTGATTTCGACGTCGACATGGCGGCCATGACCGGTCGGCGAGCAAAAGCGCCAGATACCGTTGCCCGCGTGATCCCTGGAAAATGAATCGATACAATCGATTCCGACTTCCTGGGAATAATCCTGATACACGATCCAAATTCTTAAGCGGGTCAACATTATCCAACGATCAGTGGGATATTCCGGATGCTGTCCTGCTGAAAGCAGGGCGTCATAACGGCTGTTCAGGCGCCCCCAGATAAGAGGGCCTTTCAATACGCTCCCGCTTTTTCCGGTTTGAAGCAGAGATAGATCGTCGTGCAAAATTTCCTGACGCGCAAAATGCTGTTTAAGTTCCAATTTATCCGAACCGGATAACAATAGCAGCGGCCCCTCCAGGTGATCACAATGGCCGTTTGAAAATACCGATAATTTCAAAATGACATTGGTGTGGTGAATGGGAACCGGAAGCGGAAGAAACAGAATAAAAAAACTT
>CAZSON010000443.1:0-2417 GCA_964608375.1 uncultured Desulfobacter sp.
TCTTCGCAATCCTGGCCTGTTCCTTTTTTTTGAATTAGATATGGATAAATTGAGAGTTGTTTTTAAAATTATTAATAATTGTATAATTTAATACAACTAGACGTACAAAAATATACAATATATTGTATGTATAGATACAATTTATGGAATACAGGCTGAACAAACAGACATTATTAGATGTATTAGGGCAGTGGAACCTATTTTTTAAACGCAAAGTACATCTGATTGCCTGTGGTGGAACAGCGCTTTTTAAATCTCCTTCGAAAAGAAAAACTCCATGGCTAAATCACTGAAAATACGAAGAGACTCCGTCAATATTGTTATGGGGAAACAACCGCCCCCTGAATAATTAATGCATTGTGAATTAATGTATGATTTTTAAGCCGGTGTCATATGTGAATGCGGATGTTATGATTCAATGTATTATTTCACCGGTAAACCTGTCACGAATTGCCCAGAAAGGACATTGAGGACATGACGAATTTTCCGGATAATCTATGCCTTCTTCATGAGGACAACCGATAATTCCATCTGTAATGACCACCGATTTGGCATCACTGCTTTTTATGAATTTAAAAATTTGTTCGTTGATAGAAGCGTTTTTCCGCACATCGGTCGTTTCGGAAGTCCATCTCTCGATCCGTTCAGGAAGGTCACCTTCGGACGACACAATTCCAACAGCCACCTTAGATGCACGCTTGTTATCAGGACCATAATATGCAACTGTCGCTATTGGATAATCGCGTGCTTCTTTTTCAGAAAACTTTTTGAGCTTTTTCGAATAGTCTATTTTCATTGTTATTTCCTTGAATCACAACATTTCATATTACCTGGTCGATGATTTGTTGTTTTTTTATTTTGAAATTGTATAATATCAAGACTATACACGAAAAGCACTATCAATTCAACAAATTGCAAATAAATTAAAAAACCAAAGCAGTTAATACCATTTTGACATCCTTCTTCACTTTTGAAACAAAAGAGTGTCTTCATTCTTGACAAATAGGGAAATGGGGCTGAACCTTTAAAACTCCGAGTGAAGCAGAGGCAGAACTCGCAATTATGTTGAAACATGATTAAAAAAATCATATCAGGCGGACAGACCGGAGCAGACCAGGCGGCTCTAGATGCCGCAATTAAGCTCGGCATCCCGCATGGCGGATGGATACCAAGTGGCCGGATAACCGAGAATGGACCACTTCTCGACAAATATCTATTGGAAGAAATGCCCACATCCAGCTATGCCGAACGTACCGAACAGAATATAATTGATTCGGATGGGACCCTGATTGCTTCTCATGGGATGCTCGCTGGAGGGTCTGCATATACCCGTCAAGTTGCATTGGAACAAAAGCGGCCATGGCTTCATATAGACCTCCAAAAAACCGCTGTATTTGACGCTGCCATGATATTGAGCGAATGGGTACTGAAAAACAATATCGAGATCCTGAATGTCGCAGGTCCGCGAGCCAGCAAAGATCCTAAGATATACCGAGCAGTCATGAATATCATTGAAAGCGCTTATACCCTAATTGATCGTAAACAAATTGGAGAACTGGATTAAGTATTTAAAATAATAGTCTGTTTTGTCGTTTGTTTAAAATTTCATATATCTTCTATGGCGGTTGCTTTTATCCCGCGATGAAAGGAATGCGGAGAAGGCAACTATGGTTCGAACCATTGCTAAATCTGACAATTTATTGATCGAAAAAATAGATTTGAAAAAATGAAAAAAAAATTCATAAAATTTATCCATAATTTTCAAAATATCATTTTGGCAAGCCTTTTACTTACAGTTGCATCTTCATGCACTTTAAACGATGATGCAACCTCCATTCGTGATATGGTCAAAAAAGGTGCCGAACTTGCTGAGTCGCATCGAATCGGCAAGCTTATCGACCTTACAAGTGAAGATTTTATTGCTCAACCCGGTCATCATAATGGCAGAACCGTCAAGGGTATTCTCTTCAGAGCATTTCAATATTACGGAGATTTCAATATCTTTTATCCCCGACCTTTGATAACGATCGGTGATAACGGCATCACCGCCTCGGCCACTATATATTTTGTGATTATGAGACAAAACCTTTCTCTTCCTGGACTTAAAAAGTTATACGATAATCCGCAGCAGTGGGTGGAAGCGGTTGGTGAAAAAGCCGACCTCTATCAGCTCAAGCTCCAGTTATCCAAAAAAGATGGTGACTGGCAGGTTAAAACAGCGTATTTGAAACCGTTTAAAGGGTTTGGATTTTAAACGGCCCTAAGATCCACATTGAATGAATTTCGAGCCATCGAATCCTTGACATTTGTGCACTTATTCGATTGTAATAACAGATTGACGTCGCATTGATAATAGTAACCTTTTAAAATTAAAATCTATTTTCTGCGTTATTTTCCAGCACTTTTTGAGAAGTTGC
>CAZSON010000444.1:0-2410 GCA_964608375.1 uncultured Desulfobacter sp.
CTTTTCACTTCTAACACGAAACTTATAATTTTATGAGCGTCCCGCAAAACCAAACCCAACCGATCAGACAACCCGACTTTCCAACATCAGAAACCGTCTCCATCTGCCCGGCCGGAGATGCGTATCCGCTGCCGACAGGAAAAGACTTTCAGACAGAATACGATCGCCTGAAAATAATTATTGCCGAGCAGCGGCTCCTCGGCCGTGAAATCGTTGTCGTCATGGGGGTCGGATTTGTCGGCTCGGTCATGGCCGGCGTGGTGGCTGACGCCGTTGACAAGGAAACCGACGATCCAAAATATTTTGTCATCGCCATGCAGCGCCCCTCGGTGCGATCTTTCTGGAAGATCCCCTATATCAGAAGCGGCCTCTGCCCGGTGGAAGCCGAAGATGAAGAAGTGGCATTTATGATTCAGCGCTGTGTATCAGACAAAAAAACATTGACCGCCACCTTCAGCTACGATGTTTTGTCCATGGCTGACATCGTCGTGGTGGATGTCCAGTGTGATTACCACAAGGAGAGTCTCGGTGATGTTCAAAACGGTCATGCCGACATCGCGGCCCTGGAAAACAGCCTGAAAATCATCGGCGAACATATCGATCCCAAATGTCTGGTGCTCATCGAAACTACTGTCCCGCCGGGCACAACCGAATATGTGGCTTATCCGGTGATCAAAAAAGCATTTGAAAAACGCGGTCTCAACGGATCCAAACCGCTTCTGGCCCACTCCTTTGAGCGGGTCATGCCGGGTCGCAACTATGTGGCCTCCATCCGGGATTTCTGGCGGGTCTGCTCCGGAATCAATGAAAAGGCGCGGGATATGGTCGTCGATTTTTTGTCAAACGTCATCAATGTTGATGATTACCCGTTGACGGTACTGGATCGGCCGATCGAGAGCGAAACCTGCAAGATCGTGGAAAATTCGTTTCGGGCGACCACGCTGGCATTTATGGACGAATGGAGTCGGTTTGCCGAACGAAACGGGGTGGACATCACCAAGGTGATCGATGCCGTCAAAGTCCGTCCCACCCACAACAACATCCTCTTTCCCGGTCCCGGCATCGGCGGCTACTGTCTGCCCAAAGACGGCGGATTAGGGGTGTGGGCGCACCATACCCTGATGGGTTTTGACGACGACATCTTCAAAATCACACCCATGGCCATCGACATCAACGACACCCGGTCTCTCCACGTGGCCCAGCTGGTGCGTGATGCCCTGAGAAACATGGGCAGGATCGTGGCCGGATCAAAAGTTGCAGTTTTAGGCGCCAGCTACCGTGAGGATGTGGGCGACACCCGCTACAGCGGCAGCGAGATCATCGTTCGGAAGATAACGGAAATGGGCGGCGAAGTCGTGGTTCATGACCCTTATGTCAAACACTGGTGGGAGTTTCAAAAGCAGGATACCTATCCCGCACCGGGCCATTCCTGGTCTCGTTTTTTCAGAAATCAGGAATCCCTCGTCCATCTCAAAATAGAAAAAGAACTCGGAAAAGTCTTAAACGGCGTCGATGCCGTGGTCCTGGCTGTTCGCCACCAGGATTATCTCAACCTCAATCCGGACCGGGTCATCAAATGGATCAATGGCAAGGCTGCCATCATCGACTGTTTTGGTATCCTGGACGATACCGTCATTGAGCGTTACTTTGAACTCGGCTGTGAGGTAAAAGGCTTGGGCAGGGGACACATTCAGCGAATAAAGGAGTCTGTACGTAGTCGAGAGAACACTTAATCTCTTTATTAATATTTCCGACGCGACCCCTTTGTATTAAAAAAAAGATTGACTTTAGATAAATAAAAAGTTAACTTAAGATTATATTAAAATAATTTTAAGGTGATTCTTATGACCTCATACATCAGCGCGAAAGAGTTTCGTCAGCGGTTCTCCGAACTTGTTGAGGATCTGAAAAAAGCAGGAGAAATCGTCGTGCTAAAAAGATCAAAGCCGTTATTTAAAATCGTACCGTTCGAAAAAATTCCATCGGATCTTTTAGACCGTTCCACTGTTATGTCAGACCACAGCCAACCCGATCTCCAGGAGATTTCCAGTATTGTCCATGAGCTTCGCGGTGTTAAGTGATACCTAAGCTGAGCGATTTTCAAGTTTGCCGCAGATACTAGGAAGATAGGGTTCCGCTATAGTCCGCTATGCGGGACGGTTTCTGACGTCGTAGATGCGGTGAAATCGGAAATCCCTTGGGTTTCATATTTTTGAAATCTAAATTGCTTCAACACCTTTAAAATATTTTGAAATTAACCATTTCAAAAATATGAAACGCTCAATTTAAGTGATAGTTGTTGTCGATACCAACGTTGCTATTTCCGGATTATTGTGGACCGGCCCCCCAAACCACATTTTAAAATGGGCCAGAGACGGTCTTCTGAGAATACTGGCTTGTCAAGAGACAA
>CAZSON010000445.1:0-2409 GCA_964608375.1 uncultured Desulfobacter sp.
AAGAGGAACAACAATGGGATATACGGATATTCTCTATAAATTGAAGCATGTGGGGGAGAATGTGCATATTTCATCTAACGCTTACATCCGCTATCCGGAATTGGTGGAAATCGGCAATAATGTCGTTATCGATGAATTTGTACACATTACCACAGCATTAAAAATGAACGATTTTATTCATATCGGGCCACATGTTTCGATCATCGGCGGCAGAAATTCTCAATTAATCATGGAAGATTTTTCCGGGTTAATGGCCGGTGCAAGAATTGTTTGCACCACTGACGATCTGAGCGGAAAAAACCTAACCAGCATCACTATTCCTACAAAATTTCGGCCTGATGCTACACACTCCGTGGTTAAAATCGGTCGACATGGCATCGTAGGAACCAACAGCGTGGTATTGCCCGGGGTAGAAATCGGAGATGGATCTGTTATAGGGACAATGTCTTTGGCGATTAAGAATGTCCCAGCTTGGGGTATCTATTTCGGTATACCGGTTAGGAAAATAGACAATCGAGACAAAAAAACTTTGCTCCTGGAAGAGGAAAACTTCAAAAAATATTCAACAGAGCCTAAGTCATGACAAAAGCACGCTCCTATCAATTTAAGATTTCCCGCGATAGAAAAATTCCTTTCATGATAGATAACGGAGTATTTTTCCCTACCGGAACTACCGATGTCCTTTTTGAGGCTGTCAATTCTTATATTCAAAAGCCGGGAAAAACGCTTGATCTGGGATGTGGTTCGGGTGTGATCGGGATTGCTTTGTTTCAAAACGGACTGATTGAGCCACCTGTATATAGTTCGGATTTGAGCAGACAGGCGGTATCGTGTGCTGAAAAAAATGCTTCATATCACCACTGCCCCATTATTGCAAAAAAGGGATCGCTATTTAATCCCTGGCAAAATGAAAAATTTGATTATATTGTCAGTGATGTCGCCGGAATCTCGGAGAAAGTAGCTGAAATTTCCCCCTGGTACAACGATGTACCGTGCAGTTCGGGAATAGACGGGACATTACTGGTTGATGAAATTTTGAAGGATGCTTCTGATCATCTGAATGCCGGCGGATTGTTTTTTTTTCCGGTTATTTCTTTTTCAAATACTGCAAAGATTCTCGAAACAGCGCAGAAAAATTTTTTACATGTTGAGAGATTAATTCACAAGGAATGGCCACTACCGGAAGAGATGGGCCAACACGTTTTGATTTTAAAAGAACTTAGAAAAAATGAACATATTGATTTTATGGAGAAATTCGGTTTGATCATCTGGTTTACCGATATTTATGTGGCTCATAATATGTGAGAATACAGGAAAGCAAATATGGTTAAAATCAGCGAAAAAAAAATCTTGGAAACTATTGAAACGGCACTGGAGCTTAGAAAGGGATGTCTTGCATTAGATACCACAAGACAGAATGAATCCAAATGGGACTCTTTGGGTCATATCTCTCTTCTTTCTTCTCTCGATGAACTTTTTGATGGAAGAATTGCAAGTATTGAGGAGATGGGAACCGCAAAATCGGTTCGAAAGATCCTGTGGATACTGGAGAAAAATTCTCTGGTTTAAGTTTGATGAACTCGTAAAAAGTCCATATTGCTCTCTGAATGACCATTTTTACGAGACTGTCAAGTTTCGTCGGAAAAAGATGAAAGTCAGAATTAAATCGATCGAGTATTATTTGCCGCCCAAAATTGAAAACGGGAATTCACTTACAAAAGATAACCCGGATTGGTGCGTTGAAGATATAGAGAAAAAAACCGGCATTAAAACCCGACATATCTCGGCTCCCGATCAGACGGTTACCGATATGGCAGCGCTCGCGCTGGAAAAATTGTTTGATTCCGGGGTAGAAAAAGAAAGCATCGATTCGATCATCCTGGTTACCCAATCACCGGATTATGCCCTTCCTTCGTCTTCCTGTATCCTACAGGATCGGGTCGGACTGAGTCAATCATCTGTCGCCTTTGATGTTAATCTGGGATGCTCCGGGTTTATTTATGCGCTTGCCATTGAAAGCGCCATGATCGAATCGCATCTGGTCAATCGGGGAATTATTGTCTGTAGTGAAAAATACACTCAATATATCGACAAATCAGATCGTACATGTCGTCCGCTGTTCAGCGACGGTGCGGCGGCTTTGCTGGTGGAACCGTGCGAGGACGATAACATCGGGCCTTTTGAACTGGGAACGGACGGGTCCGGATTCGACAATTTAATTGTAACCGATGATAAGGCGCAGACCGACAAAACGGGAATACCGAGCAAAAAACTGCGTATGGATGGCGCAAAGGTATTCATGTTCACCATGGATCGCGTGCCTAAATGCGTCAATGCATTGCTCGATAAAGCTGGAAAATCATTCGACGATATTGATCTGTTTATTTTTCATCAGGCGAGCAAATTGGT
>CAZSON010000446.1:0-2404 GCA_964608375.1 uncultured Desulfobacter sp.
TCAAATAAACTTATTAAGGGGGTATGCATGCTCGAAAGCAACGTCAAGGTTTTGTTTCCGGACGAGGGAGATAAGCTGGATCAAAATGAAGAATTTGTAACACTGGTAACAGACGAGGGTTCCGAAAGGATTCGGATTCACGATTATGATAGAATGTATTCCATACCGGGACTTTATGAAGCCATCGTGCACGAACGCTTGAAATGTGATTCCCCGCGTATGATGTGCGCTTTGCTCAAAAATGAAATACCCCAGTTAGAAGATCAAAACAACGACTTGAGGGTCTTGGATTTCGGCGCCGGAAACGGCATTGTGGGAGAATGTCTATGCAATCTATTCGACTGTGATGCTTTGGTAGGGCTTGATATCATTCCAGAGGCGCGGGATGCCGCACAGCGTGACCGACCGGAAGTCTACGATGACTACTATGTTACGGATCTCAGCAATCCATCGCAAAAAAAAATTCAGGATCTGGAAAAGTGGAACTTTAATGCGCTGTTAACGGTGGCGGCATTAGGCTACGGAGATATTCCCACCCAGGGCTTCATCAATGCCTTCAATTTGATCGAAAACGGCGGCTGGGTTGCGTTTAATATAAAAGATCGATTTGTATCGAAGGAAGATGAAACCGGATACCATGACACACTCCGGGCGATGATGGGTGATAGCTTAGATCCGCTGCAGATACAGCGCTACTGCCATCGTTTGTCCATATCCGGAGAGCCGCTCAATTATTATGCCGTGGTGGGTTGTAAGTTAAAAGATGTCCCGCTGAATTAAGGCAAAAGAGTCTGCGCCCGCCCATACTTGCGCCCGATCACGTCGGAGCGCTCGCAATCCTTTCGGCATTCACGTGTGTAACTTAAGGGAGGAAAGCATAGATGAAAACTGACAAATCCAGCCGATTCAATCCCAGGCTTAAAGTATTAAACCCGGAACAAATGTGGTCGATTCATGCTGCGGCGCTAAAAATCCTTGAAAAGACCGGATTTGAGATGCACCACCGAGGCGCCCGTAAAATGCTGCTCGATGCCGGATGTTCTTCGGATCACAATGGCCGGATCAGATTGCCGGCCTGCCTTGCCGAGGATGCCCTTAAAACAGCGCCCAAACGCATACAGCTTTACGATCAGACAGGGAAACCATACATGGATCTGGTGGGGGAAAACTGCTTTTATGGCACCGGTTCGGATGCGATTTTCACACTTGACATCCACAGCGGTCAGCGGCGTCGCACCACGCTTGAGGATACCGGAAATTTTGCCAAACTTGTCGAACATTTAACAAACATCGACTTTGCCATGTCGATGAGTAACCCTAAAGATGTCCCCATCGAGGACATTTATGTTTACGTTTTTTACGAGATGATCAAAAACACCAACAAGCCCATTATTTTCATTGCCGATAACGGGAGAGACATAGCAAAAATGTATGAAATGGCTTGTCTTGTTGCCGGTGGAGAAAAAGAACTGAAAATGAAACCGTTCATACTGAACTATTCCGAAGCGATCAGTCCGCTCATTTTTCCTGAAAACGTCATGGAAAAGCTTATTTTCTGTGCCAAGAAAAAAATCCCCATCTGTCTGCCGTCAGGTTCAAATGCAGGAGGCGGCGCTCCCGTGACGCTGGCCGGTGCATTGGCGCTCGGCATCGCTGAGAATCTGGTAGGGCTGGTCGTACACCAATTAGTTTCAAAGGGATCACCATTTCTTTTCGCACCCAATGTCAGCGTCTTAGACATGCGCTATGGGGCCATCTCCTACGGTTGCCCCGAATGGAGTCTGACACAGGCAGCCTTGGCGGATATGCGCGATGAAATTTATGGGTTGCCGATCTGGGCCTATGCTGGCGCATCAGATTCTAAGGTGATGGACGCCCAGGCAGGGGCGGAGGCCATGTTTTCCATCATTACGGCGTTACAGTCCCGTTGCAATGTCATCCACGATGTCGGGTATTTGGAGTTCGGCACCACCTCTTCCTATGAAATGCTCGTCATGGCCGACGAGCTGGTCGCCATGAGTCGTTTTTTCACCCAAGGTATCCCGGTCAATCGTGAAACATTGGCTTTGGACGTGATCGATCGCGTAGCAGATGGACAGGCCAATATGTCTTTTCTCTCAGATGAGCATACGTACGCGTATTTCGAGAAGGCCCAATTCCTGCCGGATTTGCTGGATCGGTCCCAATACGAGGTGTGGGAGAAAGCCGGGAGCCTCGACCTTTATCACCGCTGCAATAAAGAGGTAAAACGGATACTTTCAAACGCTATTGGGGCCAA
Source organism: uncultured Desulfobacter sp. (assembly GCA_964608375.1). GTDB lineage: Bacteria > Desulfobacterota > Desulfobacteria > Desulfobacterales > UBA2156 > UBA2156. The sequence goes on from CAZSON010000446.1 coordinate 2,279, forward strand.
ACCAGAAAGACTCCTGGATGAAATCCACCAAATCGTCGAGCCACAGCGCAAGATAATGACCACGTGAGACGCGATGAGTGGAAATCGGGTGTTGGCCATCAATCGGCATGTATAGTTCGCCATCGT
>CAZSON010000447.1:0-2400 GCA_964608375.1 uncultured Desulfobacter sp.
GTTGGATAAGGGGCCTTTTCAAAAGCGGTTTTGACCATATGCCGATTGATGGAAAGGCTCTGGTTATAGACTTTTTTTAGCGATTCGAGTTCGCCGGCAGAAAGATCCGCCAGGCCGGCTTTTTTTCCCATCAATTGAGCCACGGTTTTGGCGAACTCATGAAAGGGCCAGGGTCTTTTCTGAACGATTTTGTGGTAATCGATACCACCGGTCTGCTCGGCGAGCATTTTTTTGTGCTGGCGGAGCAGAAGGTCGGTATAGCTATGCTTGAGTTTTTTCTGTTTTTGTTTGGGTCCGGCAGGAATAGCGCTGGAGCGATCATGAAGGGTGCCGCGTCCCAGGTATTCACCGGCAAGCGAATAGATGTGCACGGTATCCCAGTTTGAGAACGGATCAAATTTGACCTGCACCCGGTCGCCGCGCAATTTAGCATCGACGCGGTAAAAGCGTTTGCTGAGTTGAACATCGGAAAATGTTCTGTTGACGGTACGCAGTATTGACTGCATGAAAGATTCAACAACCCGGTTCATGTCGACTTGACGGATAACAGTCACCCCTTTTTGATAGCGTTGTTCAGGGGGCTGTCCGGTCTCGGAGTGTTTGTCTTTGTGATAACTGACTGCCAACCAGGCAGACAAAAGCCGATTGAGTTCGGCCAGCGTCAAAAGATCGCCGGCACGCACTTCGGCTTCAAATTGATCCTGAGCGGTCTGGAAAAATCGTTCGATAAGGCCACCGGCTGGGGGATCTTTTGGCGGTCTGTGCGACAGTTTTATGTTCAGTCGATAGCAAGCCGCTTTCAGTCCGTTTGCGTGGTAGATTTTGGCATTATCCACATAAAGCTGTTTGGGTGCACCGTGAGTGGAAAGCGCCCGGATCAGCGAGTCGATCAGGATATCCAGATTTTCTCTAAAGTAATAGCGAGCTTCGACAACAAAGCGGCTGTGGCAGTCGATAAATCCCGACAGATGAGTGGGCACAACATCAGTATGGTTCAACACATACGGTCCATCTTCAAAATCACCGACCCACAGATCATGGGTGTGGTTACGGGTCCATCGTTTGCGTACTTTTTTTTGCATTACCCCGAGCTTGATGCGGGTGGCGCCGGCCTGTTTTAGATGCCGGTAAAGGGTGGAGCGAGGCACAGTGACCCCGTACATCTCTTCAAGAAAGCGATTGATGGCAGCCGGACTTCGGCGGGGCTGTTCTTTTTTCAGCTCGATTGCGGTGCTGATGACCTCAGCGGGTATATTGCGAGGGTTTTTGCGATCATTGCGGATTTTGCGTGCCAATGCGTCAAATCCCCCCAGCCGGTAGCGGTTCAATTTGCGGCGCAGGGTGGAAAGCGATGCTTTGCCGATTCGACCGTCGGGAAAACGGATTTCTTTAGCGGCCAGTTGTTTAAGAAACCGGTTGCTCAGATCCGGATCAATCTCTGCGTAAATGGCCGGACTTAAAAGATCGCACCAGAAAATAGCCCATTTTTCCTGCTTTTTATCCAAGCGGTTGCCTCCTTTGACATCTTTGGAGGCAACCTTACCTCAGCTAAAGCCGCAGCGCGTTGCCAACTTGGTGAAAATTGACAGACCGAAGGTGTTTTGAAAGAAGGTTTCGGAAAAAATCAGACCAAAACAGTCGTAAAGCGTTTTTTTGCGGGCCTGGCTTCGGTATTTTCGCTGCGGGATGCGCAACTGCGCAAGACTTCGAAAAGCACTTGTGGATGGATTTTCCTGCCGCACCAGTTCCAGGGCCTTGCGGGTGGTTTTGATCAAGCCTGCCAAAGTGGTAACCCAACGGTGAACCGTTGATGGCGCCAGGCTTTTGCCGCTTTCCCGGCTTTTCGGATAGGCCGGTACGCTGCCATCGACCATGACGGCCCGCTCGTAGGTGATGTTCTCAGATCCGATATATGCCTCGACAAAGCCCGTTATGGACTGCCGGGTGTAATGTTTGTGGGGAATGACAAAATCCGGATAATGGGTAACGGTTTTGCCACAGCCGGTACAGATGAACCGAACCAATGGGCAAAAGACCGCTTGCACAATCAGTTCGACAATGATCAAAAAACGGCGTTCGCGGTAAGCGTGTATTTTGAAATACACCGAATCCAGCGCGCAGCGCACACAAGGAGGCAGGTTCTGCGGGGTAATTTTATCCTTTTGAACTTTCTCTTGATATGCTTTAATGTCCTCATGTGTCGCTGTCGGCGGCATCTAAGTATCCTTCCTGTTTTAAGGTGATGATCGGCAAATCTTGCCTTCTAATACAGGAGGGATACTTTTTCAACCTGGACGGGGTAGTCTCTTGTTTTTTCTCTTTGGGCAGAATAGCTGGGTATCGGGATGGCGGGTTAAACTATTGCGGGATTTGCGGGGTCATTCATTCTGGGACGTAGCA
>CAZSON010000448.1:0-2399 GCA_964608375.1 uncultured Desulfobacter sp.
CTACCTTCTGTTTTTTCAACCGTGAACCGATAACTGTAAACTGTGAACGGTTACGCAATCTCAAAGTTACTGTGTGAGAATTTGTGTGAGAAAAATTTTTGAAAATTGACAAAAACATGGAAAATCTGAAAAAATATAGAGTTAACTTTAGCTGTGATTTAAACAGATTGCCGATATTATTGGAGGTAAGGAAGCTTGGAGGTCCTGACTTCGAATCCGCAGATCGCAGGTTCGAATCCTGCCGGGCGTAGCAAATAATTTCAAGAGGTTACGGCACTATTGCCGAGCCCTTTTTTTTTGTGGTGTTCAAACGATCTACAACTTCTCTTACATGTACCAACGTTTCTCCCTTAAAACGAAGTTCAAGTGCTGCATTGAGCATATCGATGCTTAGTATTTTTTTTGCGCGTGCCAGTTGAACGATGGCGGCAAGGGCCCAATCCTTGGGCCTTACATTATCGGCTTTGAAATCGATCTCTTGAATCTTTGCGCCGGTTGCCGGCAGATTCACCCGTGGCGTCTTGAGCACCAGGGTATTTTTCGTGAGTGTGGCAAAGATTTTTTTTCGCCGATTGACGCCCGCTTGTCCCAGCGCAATTACGGTTGCCGGGTTTTCGATCCCGGTGTATCCGATCTCTTTTTTTGAAAGGATCAGTTCGCTGACCGAATGCCCTCTCATCACCGTTATTGGATAGTCGTTTTTCTGAGTTGCGTGCAACCCCGCCGCAGCCCCGGCCAGGCAAACCAATTCTCCGGCGGTAAGGATCCGCTGACCCGCATTGCCCAGAATCATGAGCTCCTGGCGGCTGGCATCAGGCGGATCGTATTTTGCTTCGATACGCATCGGCGAGGGTACTGATTGCAGTTTTAATGCTTCTTCCCGATAGGCGCGTCCGTATTCTTTCCGCGCATTTTGGGTGAAAAAATCATCGACCGGAGGTACCTGTTTGAGCTGCTCTTCGATGATTTTGGGGGTAAGTTTGTTTCGTCGGGTATAGCGGCCGGGACAGATCCCCCAGATGTCGACCATGCTAAAGCCTTCAAAACGAATGGCAGCCTCTAACTTTTTTGCCAGGTCCTTATCGTAGGTCGAAGCGCGGGTGACAAACGGGGCGCCGGCGGCACCGGCTACCTGACAGATATCGATCGGCTTTTCCAGTCGATTCAGGAATCCCGAACCGACCCGAGCATCCGCTGGCGTTGTGGAAGAACACTGCCCACCGGTCATACCATAATTGAAATTGTTGAGTACCAATAGTGTGATGTCGATATTGCGGCGACAGGTACTGAGAATATGGGCACCGCCGATGCCCAGGCCGCCGTCGCCCATGGTTGCAATAACATGAAGATCCGGGCGAGCCATCTTAAGACCGGTTGCATAGGTCAGGGCACGGCCATGGAGTCCATGGAAGGCATGGGTATTGAAAAAAGTATCGAAAAGCCCGGAACATCCGATATCTGTCACGATCGCAATCTGTTCTCCAAAAAGCCCCATTTTCCGGAAGGTTTGATCCAGACTCTGAACGATTCGTTCGTGGGCGCAGCCCGGACAAAAAACCGGTGGGCGATCGCGATTCAACAGGCTATTCATTTTCAATCACCTCCTGAATCCTACCGGGCTTGATAAGTTCGCCATTCATCTGCCCAAGGAAAGTGATATGTTTTCCGGGTAGCAGGCGCTCGATTTCGCGAACATATTGTCCAAGGTTCATTTCAATTACGATGATACGCGTATATGGCGTTGCCAACTCTTGAATAAGTCTTTCCGGCACCGGCCATAGGGTCTTTAATACCAGAAGGGATGCGTGTTTACCCATGTTAGAAAGTGTCAGAATAGCGCTGCGGGCAGCCCGGGCGGTCACACCGTATGTGAGGACGAGGATTTCTGTTGCTTCAGCCGGTTGCCAGTCATAAAATAAAAAATCATCCACAGCTCCTTTGAACTTTTGTTGAAGGCGTTCCTGATTGCGGGAAATCTGTTCCGGGTCCGTCGTGATATACCCGTCGGGACCATGGGTGGAAGAGGTCTGTCTCACCGGGCGGTTGCCTCCAATCGGAAGAAATTCCGGTATGAGCTGACCCTCGGCTGTTTCAAATGGAAGAAATGATTTACCGGAAGCTGCTGTCGTTCGGTTTTTAATATCCGGTAAACGCAGTGCATCGAGCTCGATGGTTTCGCGGGTCATGGAAATTTCCTTATTGGCGGCGATGAACACCGGGCAGCGATATTTTTCAGCTAAATTAAATGCGTGCATGGTCAGGATGTGACAGTCGTTGACATCGACAGGAGCCAGAACGATGACCGGCAGTCCTCCACTGTTTCCCCATCGCATAAACTGGATGTCGCCATCAGCCCCTTTGGTGGCAGAACCTGTTGACGGCCCGAGACGCTGGACGTC
>CAZSON010000449.1:0-2399 GCA_964608375.1 uncultured Desulfobacter sp.
ATCACCTGGTCGCAGTTGTCAGTCCAAAACAGATGAAAGTTACCGGGGATTTCACGGCAAGAGGTGGTATAACCACCAGGGTCAGTGCGACATTCGAAAAGTAAAAATCCAACCCCGGAGGGGTTTGGCGGCCGTAGCCAATCCATTACATATTTTGGCCGTTTTTTGACAGAGAAAATGAATCTTATCTACGGCCAGTGGTTCGGTTTAAGTTGAAGGAGAAAATCGTCAACCGGCCAACAGGGAATTCCATCAACCATCAGTTTCTCTGTTCCTCGATATAACAACATCGCACTGGCTTCCGGGTAGTCGCTCAGGAACGTCTTAAGTGATTTCAGGCTTTTGGGGTGAATTTGTTTTGCGTTCTTAACTTCCATCGCAAGGAAATGATGCTCTCCATACAGTACGAAATCAACCTCGGAGCCCCCCCTGGACCGCCAAAAATAACACTCTATCTGACCGTCCGAGTAATCGCACCAGGCTTTAAGATGCTGTAAAACAAGGCCTTCCAAGGCCATCCCACCAATTTCATCGGGACTGTCAAGCGGCCCCCTGGGGCGCAAATGGTAGTAAACGCCAGCATCAAACAAATAAAATTTCGACTGTGCCGTCATTGCGCGTCTCGAACGTTTGGTAAAGACGGGAAGTTTATACCCCAGCAACAGATCTTCAATAATCGACAGATAGTTCTCGACAATCTTTCGGGATACCTGGCATTCTCTGGCGATATTACTGAGGTTTAAAATACTGCCGTGAGAAAAGCTGATGGCTTCCAGAAATCGGGCGAAGGCGCCGATATCTCTTACCAAGCCCTCTTCCTTGACCTCTTCCTTCAGGTAGAGGGTAATGTAGGTTGCCAGTGTCTTGCCGGGTGCATTTGCCGATACGATTAAAGGAATCAGGCCATTTCTTAGCGCCGCATCAAGCGAAAAGCCCGTGCCCAATTCAGCGGCCATAAATGGATGGAAATGGGTTAAGAGGGCACGACCCGCCAACAGGTTTACGCCACCACGGCGCAGTTTTCGAGCACTGGAGCCAGTCAGGATAAATTGATATGTTTTGTATTCCTCGATCAAACTGTGGATGCTGTCTAGCAGTGCCGGCGCCTTTTGGACTTCGTCAATAATGTATCGTCTTGCCCGTGGGTTTGCCTTGACAATTTGTTTGATCCGCTCCGGATGTGCAATATGGTTTCTAAATGTCCTGTCGTCCAACAAGTCAACCAGGTAGGCATCCGGAAATGTTTTTTTAAGCCACGTGGATTTACCTGTACCTCTTGGGCCAAAAATAAAAAAACTATCAGCAGGAGCGCTGAAAAATCTTTCAGTGAAATTTTTCATCAGTCCCCCCCCATTTGACTATCGCAAAATTAACCTACCAGATACAAATTGAGTCTCAATTTTATCCTTTCAGGTTAAAAATGCAAGCTATATTTTTTTCAAACTTCTAAACAAAAAACAGACGAAAGTTGAGCCGGCGATCTATGCCCAAATTTGCCCAAATTACACGCATCTACCGATGAATTCCGATTGACAGATCATCCTGTTTCCGATAATTGATAACTCGTGGGCAATGGTAACTGCATATTCCCATATCTTGGGCTGCAGACAAACGCGAAACACAATTTATTATTTTCGTTTGAGTCGCTCCCCAAAAACAAGTTCTTATCTGTTTATCTGTTGTTGTTGAGGGAAAAAATGTTATTTGAAAAAATCAGAATGCCCGGCCCTCGAATTTGCACTGTAAATCTTCTTCTTATCGTTTCGCTTCTCATTGCTTTTAGCACAGGATGTACCGGCGTCCCCAATTCCAACAGAACCGCCATTGAAATGACCGGCGGCTTTAAGTTTTTCAGTGGAAATTTAAGAAAAAGGGTAGGTATTGCAAACTTTGAAAACAGGACAGATGTTGAGGGGGAAAAATTTGAAAAAATCTTGCAAACAAACCTTTCTCAAACGATACAAAAGAAATGCCCTGAAATCATTTTGGAGCGCCCGGATAACCCGAAATACCGAAATATTCTGGGAACTCCACCCAAAATTCAAACCGGCAGGATCGATAACTTTGCCCTTTCGATGGCCGGAAGAAAGCTTGGATTTAACGCCATTTTGACCGGTGTGCTGCTCGATATAAGCGGAACAAAAGAAAAGCGTGGTATTTTATGGTTTAAAACCGATCGAAGCTTTCTTCAGATACAGCTCGCAGTTGAGGTATACGATGTAGAAACCGGAGCTAAAATTTTAGATGAGATCCCGATTCATCAAACAGAGATTGATGAATCGGATTTTCAATCGATCAATGAATGGAAGAATCCACCTGTGTCCCTGATCAATGACGAGCTTGCAAATATCGCGACCGAAATGGGCAAGAAAGTCTGCAATGGGGTAGAAAACGTTCCA
>CAZSON010000450.1:0-2398 GCA_964608375.1 uncultured Desulfobacter sp.
ATATCCTCATAATCTCATCTCGGGTCAAAGCAAACATAAAATCTTCCGGGAAACGCTTGATATTTCTCCCGACAGCTTGATTAAGTACTCTTGTTTCAACCTCATAGAGGTTCGCTAAGTCTCTGTCCAACATAACTTTCTGACCGCGGATGAGCACAATCGACTGCTTAATTCTTTCAAATAGAAAAAAATTACCTGAAACCATTCAGTTAGTCAAGAATTTTTAAAAAAATACAGGTAGTTACCTTAAAGAGACAAAAGGCTGTGACAACGAATTGTGAAATTATCTCCGGCGATTCTTTTCATTGTCCATGTTAGATGACATTTAATATAGATCTTTCAATAACTTTATGTAATATCTTTAAAGTCTCTCGTTTTCAAATTTGAAACCGATTAAATAATTGGAAATGAATATGAATTCACAAAACGGTTATCGCTGGAATATCCTATGGCTCGCTACCTTTTGTCTGCTGACATTCGGTATTGTTTTTCAGTCCATTCCCCCACTGATTGGAGTTTTCGTTAAAACCTTTGGTGTCTCCTATGCAAAGGCTGGCGCGCTGATGGGCCTATTTACACTCCCATCGATTTTTTTATCGCTGCCCGGTGGTATGCTGGCAGACCGTTATGGATCAAAAAAAGTGGGCTCTATTTCACTTTTTGCTATGGCTCTCGGATCGGCTATCGCCGCTTTGGCCGGCAGTTATTGGCTTATTGCAGTCGGGCGACTTGTGGCGGGGATCGGCGCAACCGTATTGCTCGTTGTGATGCCGAAAATTGTCACTTCATGGTTCTATGATCGGGAGATCGGGCTATCGATGGGAATATTTAATACGGCAATGCCGCTGGGTACAATTTTAGCGCTTAATTTTATGGGCGTCATTGCATACCGGTTCAACTGGCAGGCATCAATTTGGACCGGCTTTGCAGTCTGTGTAGCTGCGTTATGTCTTTTCCTAATGTTGTACCGAAGCCGAAACGCTGATGAAGGGGTACGATCAGAACCGCAGAATTTAATCACACTGATGAAGCAGGCGGGCGGCAAAATCTGGCTGGTCGGGTTGTCATGGGGCCTATTTAACGCTGGAATTATTTCGTTTTTCACCTATGCGCCGGACTACTTTGTTGCACAGGGCGAAAGCATTGCCAAAGCCGGCCTTCTGGCAAGTTATCCGATGTGGGGTTCTATCTTCCTGTCACCGCTGGTGGGTATGTCTATTGACAGAATCGGGGGCAAATGGCTGTTTGTCTCGACCGGGTGCTTTGGTATATCCATATTAGTCTATTTGATCCCGCAATTTGCGCATCATGCCGCAATCCTTTCCATCTCTGTTGGAATCTTTATAGCTCTTCTTACGCCGGCAATATTTTCATTACCGGCAGACCTTCTACCCGAACCGATGATGGGTTTTGCATTCGGTATTCTGGGCACAACCATCGGCATTGGAGTATCAGTCGGCCCCTATATTGTTGGCATTTTGCGGGATGCGACCGGCGATTACTTGTGGAGTTTCGCCGCGATGGCCATTTTCTCCGGAATGGCTATCATACCGATGCTGATACTGAGAATGAGCAAAAATGTGACTCATTAACCATGTCTAATGGCCAGCTATGCCATGGCACCACCATCTATCGGTAAGGCATGACCTGTTATAAACGATGCGGCATCAGAGCAGAGCCATACGACCGCTTCCGCCACCTCCTCTGCCCTGCCCGCTCGACCAATCGGAGTCATCTTCGATGTTTGCTCCTCAATTACTTCATTATTGGTAAACACCCGATCGACCATAGCCGTTTCGATCCAAGCCGGGCATACCGCGTTGATGCGAATTCCTTGTGACGCATACTCAAGGGCGGCGGCCCTTGTTAAACCGATGACACCGTGTTTGCTGGCGTAATATGCACCTCCCATTATTCGTCCCCCCTCTAATCCTGCGACAGATGACATATTGATAATTGCCCCTTTTCCCTGTTTTAGAATTTGAGGTATTTCATATTTCATGCAACGCCATACCCCTTTCAGGTTCACATCAATAACCTGATCCCAAACCGTCTCATCATAATCAGCTGTGGGCACGTAAATCGATCCTTCAATTCCGGCGTTGTTAAAGGCGTAATCCAATCTGCCATAGGTTTCAACGCATTTGGCAACCATCGCCTCTACCTCTGAAGTCCTGGAAACATCGGTTTGTACGAAACAGGCTTCCTTCCCTGCCTCTTTGATCATTGAAACGGTTTTTTCACCCTCTGCAGCACGGCGAGCAGCAACCACGACGTTGGCCCCTTCTCTGGCAAACAGTAGTGCTGTAGCCTGTCCGATACCCGAACTACCGCCGGTAATCAAAACGACTTTTGATTCAAAAAGGCTGCCCATGGGATCTATCCTCTCTTTTCATTT